>NZ_JBNGCJ010000490.1:0-4413 GCF_049974785.1 Vibrio genomosp. F10 str. 9ZD137 | reverse complement strand
AAGAGCCGCCATACAAGGCCCCCATGTAAAGACCTAAGCGTTTTCCTCTGCTGGATTCATCACCATGTAACAGCCATGATTCTACGATAACGAAAACACCAGCGACTGCGATACCCGCCACAAAGCGAGCGCCTAACCAGATGGATGAATAAGAGAGAACCGGTAACACAACAATAGAGACCATAAAGATCAATAAGCACGAAATAAACGCATTACGATGCCCAAGCTTCACTACCATTGGTTCAATAGCGATCGCACCGACTAAAAGCCCCGCATAAAATACACTGGCTAGCCAACTGGCCAAGCTACTTTCTAGGCCATAGTGAGGTAGCATCAGAGGCATCAAACTCATCAAATAACCAGATGCAATTGCGTAAAGAGAGAGCGCAATAACCGGTACAGAGATGCGAGCTTTAGGCTCGGTAGTAAGAATGTTTTCCAATGCAGGAGCCTCCGAAAAAAGTAAGTAGGGTGTTTTTCGGGGCGAATATGGACGGGATTGGGAAAAAGGTAAAACGAATCATTTTTTTCTTAACGACAAATATAATTTATCGTTGAAATCGTTATGAAAATAAAGACGTAATAGCGCCAAAAAGAACAGTTCAAACCTTATCGACTCACTTTAATCTCACGCTATGATTGTGGAACTTTATTTCCATAGTCATTGGCTGTTCACGCTCTGTTTGTTTGGTCGTTTTTTGTTTATCTTAATTCCATCAACAACATATTGAGCAGATGGTCTCTCAATAACTTTTGTCCATTCAGTTTAGGAAATAGATATGACGCACCCAATCATTGCCGATCTCAATACTCGCTATACGGCTAAAAAATACGATGCAAGCAAACGAATTTCAGCGGAAGATATGGACGTGATCAAAGAAGCGATCCGCCTATCTGCGTCTTCCATCAACTCGCAACCTTGGAAGTTTATCGTTCTTGAAAGTGATCACGCCAAAGCGCGTTTTCACGGAACGTTCGCCAATATGTTCCAGTTCAATCAACCTCATGCGAAAGAAGCCTCCCATACAATTCTATTCGCTCATCATCCTAAGTTTGATAAAGAGCAGTATCGTAAAGTGGTTGATGCAGAAGTCAGCTCAGGTCATCTTCCTGCGGAACGTTACAATGACATGCTTGAAGGCGCGTTTGGTTTTGTTGAGTTAAATACCGATGACACGGGTTTCAATGGCCATTGGACAAAAGCGCAATCGTATATTGCTTTAGGTAATACGCTGCATACGCTTGCTCGTATGGGTATTGCCTCAACGCCAATGGAAGGGGTCGATACCAAGCTTATCGGTGAAGAATTTCAAGAGGAGCTGAATGGCTACGTGTGTGATTTTGCACTCGCATTGGGTTACCACAAAGAAGTCGAAGATTACAACCATGGTTTACCGAAAGCACGCTTACCAATGGACGACGTTATTTCGGTGTTATAGCTGACACGCACGCGATAAACCCGCGCTATTCATTTCGCTTGTACAGTGTATCGAAATGGGCGATATGTTGTTCCCAAAGTGGTTTATCGCCAATATAATTTTGCACGGCTTTGATGAACTCAGTGATCAAAGCCGTTTGTTTTCGATGAGGGTAAAGGGCGTACAATCCTAGTCCTTGGTTGCAAAGCGTGTATTGTGTGAGCAGTGGTTTGAGGTTCATGTCTTCTATTGGACACGATAAGTTAGAAGACGCAATCATGGCATAACCGAGAGACTCTTTTACTGAGCTGATTAATGTACTCACATCGTTAACTCTATATTTTCCCTTCATTTTATAGCTGGTCAGCTCGTTGCTTCCTGGCGTTTCTTTAAATCTGAGCGTGTCTACTGTTATGTTTCCATTGCTATAGATGACCGATGGCAGTTTGGTTAATTCTTCAGGGGTGGTCGGTTCGCCATGCAGAGCGATGAAGTCGTTAGAGGCGAGTATGACCGAGCGAATATCCGCTATTTTTCTCGCAATCAAACTGGAATCTTCTAATCGACCAAATCGGAAAGCAACATCTAATTGATCAGAAATAATATCAGAGCGTTTATCGTCCATTAACAAAGTCACCTCTATCTCTGGATAACGCTTCATAAACTGGGTGATCACAGGTTGCAGGTAGTATTGCCCAATATGCAAAGGGGCAGTCATTCGGATCCGGCCTTTTAGCTCGGTATGGTAGGACTCGGCAATGGTCTTTACGTTGCCTAATGTACTCACCAAACTATGGGCTTGCTCTAGGATCTCTTCTCCGGCCGATGTTAACGAGAAAGAACGGGTAGACCGGTTAAGAAGCTGCACACCCAGCTCTCTCTCAAGCTTTTTAATCTGTTTAGATAGGGAGGAGTTATCCATGTCATGAAGCGCTGCCGCCTTGGTAAACGAACCTTGCTGTACAACATCAATAAAAAGTGAAAGCTGATTAACCAACGACATGACATTTCCTTAAAAACAACCGACCATTCACTATACAACAGATAGCGCTATTCGCAGAAATCCGTTAAACCAAACAGCAAGAAAAGTCGTCTATTCAAAGTCAGGCTAGGGCGCACCTACTCCTGTTACGAATTATGCGCCTTTTTCTTTGGTCCTATTTTTTACGATGTCAGCGAAGTAGATAAAAGCGCTGAATAATAAAAAGGCCGCTGAAACAAAGAAGAGTACGGGCATTTTTAATATCCATGCAAAGGTAGCAGCAAGAAAAGCACTAAAGCAAACTAACCGGCTAGATGACATAACACGACCCAGTTTTGTGTTCATAACGCCTCCCGAATAAGGTCTGTTTTCCTCATGGGCAGTATCTCATTGTCGGTGATAAATTAATCTAAATCGTTATCAAAAAGCCTGATTTAGTGATCCAGATGGCGTGTATTCAGACCATATCGCGAATATTAAATAAATAAGAATCATTATCATTGGCGAGAGGGCTATGATAGAGTTGTATTCATGTAATCTATCAATAGAGCGTGACACATTGAAGTTCCTGTTTTTTCGTAAATCTTTCCTCGTAATCTGGGTGATAGGGCTTGTCGTCGCCTTTTTCAGTTTTCGCACTGTCGAGTTTTATGAGTCCCGTAAGTTGCACGATCAACTCGAAATCCAATTTCACGGTAAGGTGAAACTGCTCGAGCAATCAATACGCTCATTGTCTGAGTTGATCTATGCAACTCAAAAGTTTATGCAAAACGGTAACAGCCCATCTCAATCTCAGTTTCAACGATTCCTTGATACCCGAACGGGAATAGGGTCGGGCATTCACTCTGTACTGTGGGTGCCTTTGGTGGCGTCCGATGACGTGATGGAATTTGAACAGCAAGCCAAAAAAGAGGGGCTACTCGGTTTTCGATTATTGCCCAGCATGGATCAAACGAGTTCATGTGCGTTTGGGTTAGGCAGCGCAACGTTACCTGTTTATTATGTTTCACCTCAGTTTGAAGCCAGTGACTTTTTGGGGCAAAGGCTGGATACTCACTGCGATTATTCAACAGCGATGAAATCGTCACTCCTGGATCAAGGTATCGCGACGAGTGTCTTTGAAGATGAGAACAACCCTGGGGTAAAATTGTTTCTTCCCGTTTTAGGGAGTGAAAATGAACTGCAGGGATTCGTGGTGGCCAGCGTTCTATTCCATGAGTTTTTGGGTGTAACATGGAAAAGTGAAATTAATTCTAACAAGCTCAATATTTCGGTTGCCAACACCAGCACACAAAACGATTCCGTTATTTTTCAGTCGCATGTCAATTTAGCTTTAGAGAAAGCATCTTATTATGATCAGGTGCTTGTTTATACCCAGGTGGTCGAGCTACCACTCATAGGCCAAAACTGGACAATATCGATCTCGATGATTGATGACAAAACGAGACTACTGATTTATGGCTCGACTGCAGTGATCCTTATACTGTTATTGACCGTGTCGGTTTCGATTGGTGTCAGTTTTTATGCCCACCGTTTGCAAATTTCAGATCGAATTGTTAAAGAAAAAACCGAAAGTCTTGAAATTCAGGCCACAAGAGACGAATTGACAGGCCTATTTAATCGGCAGTCATTGAGTGAGAAAATAGAGCATCAACTAGAACTCATTGGCCAAGAAAAAACGCGTGGCTTTTCTATTCTATTTATCGATCTCGATAGATTCAAAGTCATCAACGATTCAATGGGGCATATTGTTGGTGACCATGTATTGCAGCAGGTAGCGTTTCGTTTAAAGAATAATGCACGGAAAGGCGATATCAGCTTTCGGTTTGGTGGGGATGAGTTTGTCATTTGCTTACCCAATCAAGTGGATGAAAAAATCGTAGGAGATTTATGTCAGCGATTTTCTGATCTTTTGTCTAAGCCATACAGCATTAAAGGGCAAACCTGTCATTTAGGTGCGAGTATCGGGGTGTCTATTGTTACCTCGCCTTCCGAGAGATCGGAAGAGCGGTT
>NZ_JBNGCJ010000489.1:0-18046 GCF_049974785.1 Vibrio genomosp. F10 str. 9ZD137 | reverse complement strand
CACTCAAGCTATTGAATAAAATCGTCCCTTTACCTATTGATCTCGATGGTCAAGTTGAACTCGAACTGAATAGCCATGGGCTATCGGGGAACCGTGATATGTTTGAGCACTCGTTGACCGGCACGCTTAAAACCAGTGTTCGTGAGGGCGTCTTAATGTTTACGTCTACACCCACCAACCCTGATAACGGCGCAAAAAATCAAACCCTTATTCAACCATTTACCGTGAGCAATCTTTGGGTTCAAGCGGATAGGGGAAGAGTGTCGATTAGCGAGACAGAAATTAAAGGCACGGATATGACGGGGATGATACAAGGCAACATTGATTTAGTGAAACCGACACTGGGAAATATCGGGCTTTCGATTGAACAAGCTTGCCAACAACTGAATGTTGACCTGCTCAACGGCACTGTGACATCCGATCACCAGTGCCCTTAAGCCAACAGTGTCCTTAAGCCAACAGCGCCCTCAAACCGATAACGAATTACACCGATAGTTCTGATTTATAATTCGGCATTAACATGTAGGTGCCAATGAATTCCACCGCGGCTTTATCTCCGCTATAAATCGTCACATTGATGACAATTCTTGCTTTTCGTCCAGAAGCGAGTCTATCCAAGTCGCCACTGATGCCGTCTAGAGATGTGCTAGCAACCGGATTGAATTCAACCGGATGGCGATAACGAATTCGGCTGTCTGCGAGAACAATATCCCCCTGTAATCCGCGCTCTTTGAGTAGTAACCACGTCATACCCCATCCCGTTAAGGTGGCCAAGGTAAATGCAGAACCGGCGAACATGGTGTTATGTGGATTTAGGTTCGGGTTAAGCTGAGCACTGCACTCAAATTGATACCCTGTGTATTGATTGATTTTGATGCCCATTTTGTCGCTGATCGGGATCTGATTTTCCCAACGGTCTTGCAGCTCAGCGCACCATTCTGGTTTTCTTAGAACATTAGCCATGGGATCGAGCGGTTTGACCATTTGCTGATGACGCATTGGGCCACGTTGATCGCTCAACTCACCACGGCGTTCGAAATGGTTCTTCTCATAAAATGCGATGGCGTCTTCTCGCGCATTACACACGAGTCGCTTCACCCCTTCCTGGCGCGCTAACGACTCCAGAGCCACCAACAACAACGAACCCATACCCTTGCTGCGACGATTGCTTTTCACCGCCATATAGCGCACTTGGCCTTCGTCATCAGGGGTGATATGAAGGCGTCCAATCGCCATGGGTCTACCTCTACCATCAACAATCATACGGTGATGGCTAGTCGAATCATATTCATCACGCTCAGAACCGAGTGGCATTTGCCACGGCTCACGCAACATCTGCCAGCGAAAGTGATAATACTTATTAAGCTGGTTATCTGTTTGGGGGGTAATCAGTTTGAACATTAAATGCTTCCTAGCCTGTCTGTTTGTGCTTGTTGTTCGTCCTTGTATCGGTATCAGTAATTAATCACTATACCTGTAACCAAAACGTCACCGGACCATCATTCACCAATGACAATTTCATGTCGGCAGCAAATTGGCCACGTTCTGTTGGCAATACCGTTGCGCACGTATCTGAAAAATAGTCGTATAAACGCTCAGCATCACTTGGGTGAGCGCCTCGAGAAAAGCCAGCCCTTGTGCCTTTTTTGGTATCGGCAGGCAACGTAAACTGAGAAACCACCAGCACTTTACCTCCGACCTGCTGAACGTTGAGGTTCATTTTTCCTTCGTCGTCACCAAAGACTCGATAGGTCGTGACTCGTTCCACCAGGCGTTTCGCCTTCGCTTCATCATCGTCTTTCTCAACACCCAATAACACCAGCAGGCCGTGGTCGATTTCTCCAACGACTTCACCGTCAACTTTGACGGCCGCCTCGCTTACTCTCTGAATCAGCGCAATCACTCTTATTATCCTCTTCGCTCTCTTCCATTTTAGCGCTTGATTGTAGCACTTCTGAGGTACCAGACCACAGGGCTTGTTCACCCAAAGCAGCCGTTATTTCCGCCCCAATCAAGACAATCAACCAGCACAAATACACCCAAACAAAGAGAATCGGAATCGCCGCTAATGCGCCGTAAATCAATTGATAAGAAGGAAAGTGAGTGATGTAAGCAGCAAATCCCTTCTTGCTCAGTTCAAACAGTATAGCAGCGGTTATCGCACCCACCATGGCGTCCGTCAAACGCACTTTTTTATTAGGGACAAGCAGATACAAAACAATAAAAGCAAAGAATGACAATAAAAACGGTAGCCATCGCAGCAGCATATTGTAGATACCACTGATGGCTTCACTATCAATGATCTTTAGAGAGGTGATGTACGAGGTCGCAGCAATACTTGTTCCTACTAAAATGGGCCCGAGAGTTAAGACCATCCAATACATCGAAAATGAAAACACCGGACGGCGCTTTTCTGTTACTCGCCAGATAAAATTCAAGTTCTTATCAATGTTTGAAATCAGCATCAGCGCTGCGACAAACAAAAATGCACCACCAACCGCAGTCATCTTTCCGGTGTTAGCAATAAACTCCACCAATGCTCCCTTAACTGCATCACCTGCAGCCGGGACAAAATGAGTAATAACAAAATCTTGTATGACATCACCCGAGCTTGAAAACAGGGAGAAAGAAGATAACACGGAAAGCAATACGGTCAGCATTGGTACAATAGACAGGAGGGTAATGTAAGTCAGGTATCCAGCATTTACATTGATTCTATCGTGGTTCATTCGCACTAGCAGGTAGCGAAGGAAATTCAGAAAGTTATGTCCTATTGCTTTTAAATCCACGACATCTGTCCTTAGTACACCGGGTTAAACAGTAGTTAGGCCATTTGTCATCGCGATCATCGTTCTCTTTACGACTGAAAAAGATCGGATACACATCAAAGTCATACCTGATTTTTCGACGGCTTACTGTGTTTTTTTTACAGTACTTAATGTTACAGGCTTTTTTATTACCGAGCGACAAATAGATTTTCATCTCAAAATATGACCTTTATTCTTACACATAGTTCGACAAGATCAGACTACTGGCTTTATTTTCTTAAGTGGGGTACAACTCTTAGACTTACCATTAAAAAGGAAATTTGGATGCCTTATTTAATTATTCTATTGGTTTCAGTCTTCACGTTAAGTGGCTGCCAGTCCACCTATTATTCTGCGATGGAGCAAGTGGGCTACCACAAACGTGACATAATGGTTGAACGTGTTGAAGACGCAAAAGAAGCCCAGCAGGAAGCTCAGCAAGAGTTCACTAGCGCACTTGAAGCTATTTCCGCTTTCACTCAATTTGATGGAGGTGAATTAGAAAAGGTGTACAACGAAATTAATGACAAGTATCAAGACAGTGAGAACGCTGCACAGGACGTCTCTGACCGCATCGCAGCAATAGAAGATGTCTCTGATGCTCTGTTTGATGAGTGGCAGCAAGAACTTGACCTATATACCAGCGATAAACTTCGCCGTTCGAGCCAACAAAAACTCCGTGAAACGAAAACATCTTACAACAGCATGCTGTCTGCGATGAAGCAAGCTGAGAAGAAAATGACGCCAGTACTCAATACACTCAGAGACAATACGCTGTATTTAAAGCATAACCTTAATGCAAGCGCAGTCGGCTCACTTCAGGGGGAGTTTATGAGTTTAGAAAAAGATATTGGGTACGCAATTCAACAGATGAACGCCGCTATTGAAGAATCTGATCGATTTCTTAATCAACTTAATCTGCAGTAAGAACAACTTTTAGGGCTGTTTTTACTTGATTTTCAATAAATTCAGCTCTATCACGGATCTCTCCCCAAGGTACCTGGATCACGTCAAAGCCCAATTCTAAATAGGTACTCAATAACTGTTCATGTATCTCTACCGCCTCTTCAAAAGGGTGCGGTCTTACGGCGTCTTGAGCGTAGATCGACCACTCTGGCTGACAAAGAAATGCAATAGGCTGATAACCGTCACATCCTGTCATGTACCGCTGCTCAATGGGTAACTTGCCTTGCTTCAGATACGCGCAAATATCCGGAATAGCTCTGTCCATAAATGCGATGCGTCGACTTTTCTGCGCCGCTTGCTTTTGCTCGGTCATCAACGCCAAACACAGCTCAGCAAAAGCGCTAAGATTCGTCCACGGTAAAATACCGTTATCGGAACAACTCTGCTGCTCGATTAACGTCCGTGAAGCTTCTGTCGTTGTGCAGTAGCCCATACTCGCTAAACACTCAATGATACTCGTCTTGCCCGCCCCTGGGCCTCCAGAAATAATAAAAGGCTTCATCGGTCTTTGTATTCCATTTCGACTCATCTCACAGAGACAAAAAAGGGTGAGAAGATAACTTCTCACCCTTTTGATATATCGCTAATTCAGTGATTACGCTTTTGCAGGACGCGCCGCACGTTTACGTTCGTTTTCAGTAAGAAGTTTCTTACGAATACGAATGTTTTCAGGCGTTACTTCTACCAGTTCATCTTCATCGATAAACTCAAGCGCTTGCTCTAGTGTGTGCTTAATCGGTGGAGAAAGAACCTGTGCTTCATCGGTACCTGATGCACGTACGTTGGTTAGCTGCTTACCTTTCAGACAGTTTACAGTTAAGTCATTTGAACGGTTGTGAATACCGATGATTTGACCTTCGTAAACTTCATCCGCGTGCTCTGCAAATAGACGACCACGAGCTTGAAGGAAGAACAGTGCGTAAGTCAACGCTTTACCAGTTGCGTTCGATACTAGAACACCGTTATTACGCTGACCAATCACACCACCTTTGTGTGGACCGTAGTGATCGTATGAGTGGTAAATAAGACCAGAACCAGACGTCATTGTTAGGAATTCAGTTTGGAAACCGATAAGACCACGAGAAGGCATCATGAAGTCCATACGTACACGGCCTTTGCCATCAGGAGCCATATCAGTTAGCTCACCTTTACGTAGACCAATGCTTTCCATGATCGCGCCTTGGTGCTCTTCAAGAACATCGATGGTCACCGTTTCAAACGGTTCCATTAGCTGGCCATTTTCTTCACGAATGATAACTTCTGGACGAGATACGGCTAGCTCGAAACCTTCACGACGCATGTTTTCAATCAGGATAGATAGGTGAAGCTCACCACGGCCTGATACGCGGAAACGGTCTGGGCTGTCTGTTTCTTCAACGCGAAGTGCAACGTTATGAACTAATTCTTTCTCAAGACGCTCAAGGATATTACGTGAAGTAACATACTTACCTTCTTTACCCGCGAATGGCGAAGTGTTTACTTGGAAAGTCATGGTCACTGTTGGCTCATCAACAGACAATGCTTCCATCGCTTCAACATTGTTCACATCACAAATTGTGTCTGAGATTTTAAGCTCGCCAAGACCTGTGATTGCAATGATATCGCCCGCATTGGCTTGTTCTACTTCGTGACGGTCAAGACCTAGGTAACCTAGAACCGTACCGACTTTACCGTTACGTTTTTGGCCTTCAGCATTCACGATGGTGACTTGCTGGTTTGGCTTAACGCTACCGCGCGTGACACGACAAACACCGATAACGCCGACGTAAGAGCTGTAATCAAGTTGAGATACTTGCATTTGTAGTGGGCCTTCAAGATCAACTTGAGGCGCTTCTACTGTGTCTACAACCGCTTGGAACAATGGTTCCATGTCTTCGCCAACAACACCTTCTTCCATTGTTGCCCAGCCATTAAGTGCTGATGCGTACACAGTGGTGAAATCTAGCTGTTCATCGGTTGCACCTAGGTTATCAAATAGGTCAAAGATTTGATCCATAACCCAGTCAGGACGAGCGCCTGGGCGGTCAATCTTGTTAATAACCACGATTGGCTTAAGACCGTGTGCGAATGCTTTTTGTGTGACGAAACGAGTTTGAGGCATTGGGCCATCAACCGCGTCAACAATCAGTAGAACGGAATCTACCATCGACATAATACGCTCAACTTCGCCACCGAAGTCCGCGTGTCCAGGAGTATCTACGATGTTGATGCGGTAGTCATTCCAGTTAATTGCTGTGTTCTTAGCAAGAATGGTAATGCCACGCTCTTTTTCGATGTCGTTCGAGTCCATGACTCGCTCTTCAGCTTCACCGCGAGACTCTAGCGTACCTGACTGCTGTAGCAATTTATCAACCAGTGTTGTTTTGCCGTGGTCAACGTGCGCGATGATCGCGATATTTCTTAACTTATCAATCTGTGGAGTAGCCATGGAATATGATTCACTTATAAAAGAAGCAACCCTCTTAAATCGTATATTTAATGAGCATTGCTTTATTTGATTAAAAAAACGTCCGTAATGTACCAGATTCTGGAGAAAATCCTAGAAATATGTGATCTATCTCAGCGATTTATTCTTCTTTAATACTAGATGACGAGTTGATTTGGGACAAACTCAACTCAGGTATCCATTATTGTCATTGACATATCAGGCAATTATTGGCTGAATAACCTCTGTTGTTTGATTCATATTGGTGCATGAACTTTATCTTGCACCAAATAAGTGCCGTCACGGATCATTTTGGTGCAATTTTTTTATTGCCCACCAACAAAAATCACATAATGCATTGAAATTAATGGATTAATTTTTTTGGCACGATTATCGCTTTATAGAAAATAGCATCGGTTAATACAATTGAAATGAAATTAATCAATGCTGGGTTTCTTACTTTTATATCGGTTTTTACTGACATAAAAGAACAACGAATCGAGCTAATACCGCTTTAATAACACTGGAGGTTATCCAAGATGTCAGTAGAAAATGTCCTATCGCTGATCCAAGAAAACGAAGTTAAGTTTGTTGATTTACGCTTTACCGATACAAAAGGTAAAGAGCAGCATATTTCCTTACCTTCTCACCAAGTTGATGCAGACTTCTTTGAAGAAGGCAAGATGTTCGACGGTTCTTCAGTTGCTGGTTGGAAAGGTATCAACGAATCAGACATGGTCATGATGCCTGACGCATCAAGTGCTGTTCTTGACCCATTCACAGAAGATTCAACACTGAATATTCGTTGTGATATTTTAGAGCCTGCAACAATGCAAGGCTACGATCGTGACCCACGTTCAATCGCTAAGCGCTCTGAAGAGTACTTGCGCTCAACAGGCATCGCAGACACCGTTCTTGTCGGTCCTGAACCAGAATTCTTCTTATTTGATGATGTAAAATTCAACACTGACATGTCAGGGTCTTTCTTCAAGATTGACGACATCGAAGCAGCTTGGAACACAGGTTCTGATATCGAAGGTGGTAACAAAGGTCACCGTCCTGGTGTGAAAGGGGGTTACTTCCCTGTTGCTCCTGTTGATTCATCTCAAGACATCCGTTCTGCTATGTGTCTAATCATGGAAGAGATGGGCCTTGTTGTTGAAGCGCACCACCATGAAGTTGCAACAGCGGGTCAAAACGAAATCGCAACTCGATTCAACACGCTGACAGCAAAAGCCGATGAGACTCAAATCTACAAGTACGTTGTGCACAACGTAGCACATGCGTTTGGCAAAACAGCAACGTTTATGCCTAAGCCATTAGTTGGTGATAACGGTTCTGGTATGCACGTACACCAATCTTTAGCAAAAGACGGTGTGAACCTGTTTGCTGGTGATAAGTACGGCGGCCTTTCTGACCTAGCCATTTACTACATTGGCGGTATCATCAAACACGCTCGTGCAATCAACGCATTTGCTAACCCATCAACTAACTCGTACAAGCGTCTTGTACCTGGCTTCGAAGCACCTGTAATGCTTGCATACTCTGCACGTAACCGTTCTGCTTCTATCCGTATCCCAGTGGTACCAAGCCCGAAAGCACGCCGTATCGAGCTACGTTTTGGTGACCCAGCAGCGAACCCTTACCTATGTTACTCAGCAATGCTGATGGCAGGTCTTGACGGAATCAAGAACAAGATCCACCCTGGCGAAGCAATGGACAAAGATTTGTACGACTTACCAGCAGAAGAAGCAGCAGAAATCCCAACGGTTGCAGAATCTCTAGAAGTCGCACTAAAAGCGCTTGATAGCGATCGTGAATTCCTGACGGCTGGTGGTGTATTCTCTGATGACTTTATCGATTCTTACATCGAACTTAAGTCTAAAGATGTTGAGCTGATTAACATGACAACTCACCCACTAGAGTTTGAACTTTACTACTCAGTATAACCTCAATTCGACATTCACACCGTCGTGTGTAATTCGTGATTGAAGTTACTATTTTATTAGGCTCACCTCTCAGGTGAGCCTTTTGTTTATTTGCCCCTTCGTCCTTCAGCTGTATCCTACTCTCTGACTGCCTCCCAAAGCACTTCCAACGAAAAAAGCCCATTCAATCAGTGGATTATGTGAAGGAAAAATGAGTGATGAAGCCCTATATTCTGTTTTTTATAACACTGCTTTTTCCTGTGTTCAGCTACACGCAAACCATCTACACATGGGAGGATGACCAAGGTGTTCTTCACTTAAGCGATTCTACTAACGGAAAAAAAGGTGGGAAAACAGTAAAAACCATTACACTGCCCGATCACTTCGCAGAAGCACCCGCCCCTTCCTTTGAGTCTCTTCCCAACAACGATCGGCCTAGCGAAGAGAAAGGGAAAGCCACCACTAAACCTGAGCCATTATCGCTCTCTTTTCAATCGCCACAACACGACCAAACCATCCGTAGTAATCAAGGCCATATCAACATCACAGCAAACTCGAATCGCAAGTTGTTAGTGGGTGAACATTTTCAACTGATCTTAAACAACGCCACTTATTCTGCCCCAAATACAACGGGAAAATGGCAGCTAAAAAACATCGATCGAGGCTCTCATACTATTTCAATTCAAGCCTTTAGAGACGGCAAGCTTATTGCATCATCTATGTCTATAACGGTGCATTTACATCGAGCCTCAGTAAAATAGTGATAAACACACAGCCATACGGCCTAACACACACTAATTTGGGTTTCTCTTTCTGATGCTATGCGCCATACTGGAATAGCCATGCACCATATTGGTGCGATGGTGATTTTCAGAGCAACAAGGATGATCCTGTGAGCGCAGAATTAAGCACCGCCATTTTAGATAATGTTGTAACAGCGACGTTGATGCTGGATGAATCTCTCATTGTGAGATATGCCAACCCTTCAGCGGAACAACTGTTTACGCAAAGTGCCAAACGCATCGTCGATCAACCTCTATCTAAACTCATTCAGCACGCCTCTTTAGATTTAGCCCTACTATCTCAACCGTTACAGAGTGGCCAAAGCATCACCGATAGCGATGTGACATTTGTTGTCGACGGTAAACCGCTAATGCTTGAAGTTACGGTTAGCCCTCTGTCATGGAAAAAGGAGCTGATGCTATTGGTTGAAATGCGAAAAATTGGCCAACAACGTCGTTTATCGCAAGAGCTTAATCAACATGCACAACAGCAAGCCGCTAAGTTATTGGTTCGAGGCTTAGCCCACGAAATAAAAAACCCTCTGGGTGGCCTACGTGGTGCCGCACAACTGCTGGAGCGAATGCTGCCTGATCCCAACTTGACGGAATACACTCAAATTATTATTGAGCAAGCGGATCGACTCAGAGCCTTGGTTGATCGACTTCTTGGTCCACAAAAACCCGGTAAGAAACGACCTGAAAATTTGCACTCGATTATAGAAAAAGCCCGCCAATTGGTGGAACTTGAATCCCAATACACCATTGCGATTGAACGCGATTACGATCCAAGCTTACCTGACATATTGGTCGATTCAGACCAGATAGAGCAAGCCCTGCTTAATATTATCAGTAACGCTGCACAAATATTAACGGAGCACCAACAAGTGCACCCCACCATCACTATTCGCACCAGAACAGTGCACCAAGCGAATATTCATGGCCAAAGACACAAACTTTCCGCTCGAATTGAAATCATAGATAACGGGCCGGGTATTTCACCCGAATTACTCGACACTTTATTTTATCCAATGATCACCGGTCGGGAAGGAGGAACGGGCTTAGGCCTTTCGATATCTCAAAATTTAATCGATCAGCACAACGGGAAAATTGACGTTGAAAGCTGGCCAGGTAAAACCACATTTACCATTTATTTACCCATATAACTTTTAAATGCTTGCAACGGAATGTCTATGAGGAATACGCACTATGAGTAAAGGATACGTTTGGGTTGTCGATGACGATAGCTCCATTCGCTGGGTGATGGAAAAAACACTCTCATCAGCCAACATAAAATGCGAAACATTTTCCGATGCAGAAAGTGTCTTACTTGCCCTAGAGCGAGAAACGCCGGATGTCCTTGTCTCTGATATTCGCATGCCAGGCATTGATGGCATCCAACTACTGGAACAAATTCACACTCGCTCACCAGAACTTCCTGTGATCATAATGACGGCTCACTCCGATCTTGATGCCGCCGTGAACGCTTATCAAAAAGGGGCGTTCGAGTACCTTCCCAAACCTTTCGACGTCGACGAAACACTCACGTTGGTTGAGCGAGCCATTGCTCACAATCAAGAGCAGCGTAAATCACAAAGTACTGAAGAAACCTCGTCGAGTGAAACGCCTGAAATCATTGGGGAAGCCCCTGCAATGCAAGAGGTGTTTCGCGCAATTGGTCGATTATCTCGCTCCTCCATCTCAGTTCTCATTAACGGAGAGTCAGGGACAGGTAAAGAGTTGGTTGCTCACGCTCTGCATCGACATAGCCCTAGAGCAAAAAAGCCCTTTATTGCATTAAACATGGCCGCGATTCCCAAAGACTTAATTGAATCTGAGCTATTTGGCCATGAAAAAGGCGCATTTACCGGAGCAAATAGTGTTAGGCAAGGTCGCTTTGAGCAAGCCAATGGAGGGACGCTATTTTTAGATGAAATCGGCGACATGCCACTCGATATTCAAACTCGACTTCTACGAGTATTGTCTGATGGGCAGTTTTATCGTGTCGGTGGGCATTCTGCCATTAAAGTGGATGTGCGAATTGTTGCTGCTACCCATCAAAACCTTGAAAGCCTGGTACATAAAGGGGAGTTTCGTGAAGATTTATTCCACCGTCTTAATGTCATTCGCATCCACATTCCAGCACTAAGAGAAAGACGACAAGACATCGAAAAACTGACCCTACACTTTTTGTCTTTGGCAGCCGATGAGTTAGAGGTTGACATGAAGACCCTCCATCCCAAAACGGTAGACGTGCTTAATCACCTTGATTGGCCGGGAAATGTCCGGCAGCTTGAAAATATTTGTCGCTGGTTAACCGTCATGGCCAGTGGCAATGAGATTCTTCCTAACGATCTTCCAGGCGAATTGATCGATGAAAAGCCATCACTCACCCTCGGTGAAGGCGACAACTGGCAAGGGTTACTTTCTTCCTGGGCCAAGAAAGCTCTGTCATCCGGTGAAACGGAACTGCTTTCATTCGCACAGCCAGAATTTGAACGAATTTTACTAGAGGCTGCACTTAATCATACCAATGGACACAAACAAGATGCTGCTAAGGTTCTAGGTTGGGGAAGAAATACACTGACGAGGAAGCTAAAAGAGCTATACTGATTGAATATATGGAAATTAAACGCGTTGATGAGACACCGACTAGTGTTGGTTTGTTCTTTGTGTGCCTCATTTTCACTCTTTTGAAGCAAATCAACGCGTAAATCAGATATTCGATGGAAGTTAATGACTCAAATAACACTAAGAACAGCGGTTGTTTTGCCTTTTATCCTCATCTTCTTGTTGACCATGGGCTGTATTATTGCGGTGCAAAAATACAGCTATGAAGAGATGGTTAACGAGGTTACGGATAAACACCTGACAGCGCTGACCACGAATGTAGTTCAAAAGCTTGATCACTATCTTGAAGAATCCTTTCAAGCCAATTTGTCCATCAGCTACAACATCGGGCAAAATAAGCTCTACCAAATGGGTAACCTTGAACTGATTGAAGACTATATCCGAAGTAGTTTTCACTCTCTTTATAAGCCTATTTCCCAAATTGGCGTTATTGGTTTTGGTAGCGAAGCCAGTGAATATATTGGCTTCAGAAAAGAAGCGGATGACACCTACACATTAATGCTTCAAGACAATCGTTCAAATGATAATCTGGTCATCTACCAAGGTGATACGATAAGCCATAACACCAGAGCTGTGATTGAAAACTACGATCCTAGAATCCGCCCGTGGTACACACCAGTATCGAGTCATTTAAAGCCCGTATGGTCTTCAATCTATACCGATGCCGATGAAAGACAAACGATAACCATCTCAGCACTGGCCCCCGTTATAGACAATGACGAGTTTTTGGGCGTTATTGCGACAGACATTAAACTCCATACTTTCAATGCGTTTTTAGCCGAACTTAAACAGCGTACCAAAGCAACCATTTATATCTTCGACAATGAACAGCAACTTATTGCTCACTCAAGTGATAACAGTGTTGTATCCTGGGGAACCCCCATCACAGACAAAGGCGATCGTTTACTCGCCATTGAAAGTGCCAATCCTATCATTCAGTCCATGGCTGAATTTATTCGACCACTCGCTTTCCCAATACAATCTCGATTATATAAATTCGATTCCATCATCTCCGGTGAACGCTACTTTAGCCAAGTCACCCCCTATACCGATCAACATGGGCTTGAATGGTATATCGGCGTTTCCATTTCAGAACCAGATTTGCTAGGAGAATTACCCAATAACCAACGCCTGAGTTGGAGTCTTGGTATCTTCGTCAGTGTTATCGGTATCGCTCTAGGTTTCATCGCGTTTAACAAAATTACTCAACCACTGACGGCTACCGCACGAGCAGCCAGTGATCTTGCTGATGGCAATTGGCATAGTACCTTGCCTAAGCCAGGCCAGATCTACGAAATTAACCTTCTTGTCAACGCATTCAACGAAATGACCGACAACCTAAAAGTCTCCTTTGATGCTTTGCGCAATCAGTTGTTGTATGACTCACTCACCAAACTATACAGTCGTGAGGGGTTGATTGATTGTTGCGATAAATTGCCAACTCTTAATGGTCACTTATTGATGATTGGGATAAATAAGTTTCGGAACATTAATGACAGTATTGGGCACAATCGAGCCGATGATCTACTCAAAGACATCTCACAACGTATCAAGCATGTTGCTAATAAGCGGGCATACCTTGCTCGTATTGGTGGTGATGAATTTGCGATTTACTTATCAGAGCAAATATCCGAGAGCGATATCAAACAGCTAGCGCTTCGGGTCCATCAAGCTTTTGCTTCACCGTTTATTATCGATGACCAAAATCTCATTATCAGTGTCTCTATTGGGATTGTCTCGGACAACGATAATCAGTCCTCTATGGGGAAATGGTTAAGAAATGGCAGTATCGCACTGAGCAACTCTAAACTCGAACCATCTAACATCAGCTACTACCGACCTGAAATGGCGGATATTTCTAAAAACAGAACAACAATGATGGCAAAAATAAAAACAGCGATTGAGAATAATGAATTCGTTGCCTTTTATCAGCCGATTATGGATCTCAACACAGGCGATGTGATTGGTGCTGAAGCTCTTGCCAGATGGATATCTCCTCAAGAAGGCCTGATCTCACCTCTGGACTTTATTCCTATCGCAGAAGAATATGGATTTATCTCCGAAATCGGTGAACAAATCCTGCGCCAAGCCTGTCGAGATACGATGCTCGGCGTAGAGCAAGGGAAATGGGGCGAAGATTTCCACATGCATGTCAACGTGTCGGCCAATCAACTTTCTCAGCAAGACTATATTGCCGGCTTAACCAAAATAATCGAAGATTCAGGCATTGATGCTCAATATCTTACCCTTGAAATCACCGAGTCTCGCATCGTTAGTGGTGATAAGTTAGTGTTAAATAACATGCAAGCCATTCAACAGTTGGGCTGTAAAATCGCTATTGATGATTTTGGAACGGGCTATAGCTCCCTCGCTTACTTACATGAGTTACCCTTTAACTGCATTAAAATCGACCGAACCTTCATTGATCAAATGAATATTGAGACTCTCGATAACTCTATTGTCTCAGCCATTATCAATATGACAAAAGGAATGAAGGTCAATATTGTCGCCGAAGGTATTGAAACCATTGAGCAGGTGCAGATGCTTAACTCCCTTCATTGCCCTCAAGGCCAAGGCTTTCTTTATAGCCGGCCTGTTCCTTTCACGGAGTGGCCAACACATTTAGTTAACATTAAATGACAAATAAGGGATTCAATGGTTTTACCCCACTTTTACTGCTGACAGTATAGTGATTGGTTTTTATACTTGGCATTGGCCTCCTAATAGCAATTGGAATGATTACAATGATTACAAAGAACATCCCTTTAACTGATCTACACCGTCATCTCGACGGCAATATTCGTACTCAGACCATATTAGACCTTGGGAAAAAGTTTGGCGTTTCTCTTCCTGCCTATGATATTGAAAGCCTAACGCCTCACGTACAGATCGTTGAAGCTGAACCATCACTGGTCGCTTTTCTATCAAAACTAGACTGGGGAGTTGCAGTATTGGGCGATCTTGACGCTTGTCGTCGTGTTGCTTACGAAAATGTTGAAGATGCCCTAAATGCACAAATTGATTACACTGAGCTGCGTTTTTCACCATACTACATGGCCATGAAACATAAACTACCTGTAGAGGGGGTCGTTGAAGCTGTCGTCGATGGTGTTAGAGCTGGCGTCCGTGATTTTGGTGTTCAAGCCAATATGATCGGTATTATGAGCCGCACATTTGGTATCGATGCCTGCCAGCAAGAACTTGATGCGATATTAACTCAAAAAGATCATATTGTTGCCGTCGACTTAGCTGGAGATGAACTGGGTCAACCCGGTGATCGCTTCATTAGTCATTTTAAACAAGTTCGTGATGCGGGCCTGAATGTCACTGTTCATGCAGGAGAAGCCGCAGGTGCAGAAAGCATGTGGCAAGCAATTCAAGAGCTTGGAGCGACTCGCATTGGACACGGCGTTAAAGCCATACATGATCCTAAATTAATGGATTACCTTGCAGAGCACCGCATTGGAATAGAGTCATGCTTAACATCTAACTTCCAAACAAGCACGGTAGAGTCTTTAACAAACCACCCAATTAAACAGTTCTTAGATCATGGCGTTTTGGCGTGTCTGAACACCGATGATCCGGCTGTAGAAGGTATTGAATTACCTTACGAATACGAAGTGGCTGCACCACAAGCAGGCCTAAACCAAGCTCAAATTAAACAGGCTCAACTTAATGGTTTGGATCTGGCATTTATCTCTGAACAAGAAAAACAAGCGCTGAAAGCTAAAGTCAATCAGCGTTAGAGTCGATTTAAAGCACTAAACAGCACAATACTAGAAATACCAAAAAGCCTCTTTTCCATCTCTCTTTCGAAAAACCATGTGAATCAGAGGCTTTTTAATTATGTAGGGTGACCAACCCTTATCAAAAGTGCAGGATCGCAACTCATCTATCCCCCCCACTCTTCTCTGCATTTATGAGTACTTAGAATAGAGCTATGAGTCAT
This sequence comes from Vibrio genomosp. F10 str. 9ZD137, assembly GCF_049974785.1. NCBI lineage: Bacteria > Pseudomonadati > Pseudomonadota > Gammaproteobacteria > Vibrionales > Vibrionaceae > Vibrio > Vibrio genomosp. F10. Next base: position 2,561 of record NZ_JBNGCJ010000489.1, on the reverse strand, counting down.
TTTTTACTTAATTATTTTACTCATACAGCAGTTCTTACCTTGCTCTTTAGCCTGATAAAGTGCGTCGTCAGCTTGTGCAAAGAAACCTTCTTGAACTTTTTCACAATTGGGGATAGTGGATACTAAACCAATAGACAACGTCACTGATTTATATTTCTCTTCCAAGATGTCACGAAAACATTTGCGTAATTTATCTACATGAGCAAACGCTGCATCCGGAGTAAAATCGACGAGCAGGATAGCAAATTCGTCACCGCCAAACCGAAAAACCGTTTCTGAAGGTCGATGGAAAAATATCTGTAAGTACTTTGACAATAACTGCAGAAGCTCATCACCGGCTTGATGACCATAAGTGTCATTCACCATTTTAAAACCATCTAAATCCATAACAGCTAAAGATAAGTAACCTTTAGATTGCCACTGAGCTTGCCATAGTTTGATCAATACCTCTTCATAAGCTCGCCGATTTTTAAGCATGGTCAACATATCTTGTTGCGCAATGTTGCTTAATTTTTTATTGGCGATTTCAAGCTCATGAGTTCGCTCTGCGATTCGTTTCTCTAATAAATTATTGGCTTCAATCAACGATTCTTGACTGCTTATGCGCATCACCATTTCACCGACATTATTAAAAAACAGCTGTAGCAGTTGTTTTCGTTGACTGGTTAATACTCGCTTATGCAACAAGTTATCAGCAAAGACACAAACGGTGTTCACATCATTAATACGAACTAAAATACACGCATTCCAACCTTTTCCTACCACCTTGCTGTCGTAATATAGAGGTGTGTCATCAAGCACAAATAGCTGGTTTGGTGTCTCTTGTGCCAGTAGGTTGAGTTCGCTTTCTGGCATAGCTAAAATAATATGCGATTCGTCCTGAATTTTGCCTTCGGCATCAACACCAAAAGTACCTTGTATCTGACTTATATCACCATCAGTAGGGAGGAAAATGCCAACCCTATCAATATCTAACTGTTCGACCGCGAATTGCACCGCATGACGGCATAGATCGTGTCTGTTTTCCGCCCGAGACATAAAAATCAATGCTTTACCTAGCATTCTTATCTGAGAATTATGACGAATTTCCACAAGAAAACGGGCGATAGTTTTACCAAAAATATTAAACGCTTCATTTAAATTTACATCGAATGGTTGTTTGCTCCAGAGATTGTCCATGGCAAACCAGCCTAATGCTTCTTGTTCATTTCGAAGCACCACCATACCATTCCAACCTATACCAATAGGTTGATCGATATAATAGAGCGTTACATCATTTTCTACATGAAGCACCTTTTCAGGATCGGTAAGTACCGCAGAGAAAGGTGATGATAAATGTGAAAATTTATACACATCTTGGCTTTCATCGCGATATTTTCCATCTGGGTCAATACCATACACACCACGGTATTCGTTTTCTTTTATATCAATAACAAACGCGCCAGCTCTGTCGATCCCTAACCGTTCATGCAAAATCTGAATGCTTTGTTGTAATAACTGATATTCATCACGACAAGCCGCCAGTTCAGCCAGAGCAGTAGCGACAATCTCCATCGCCTGATTTTTCCTTGTTTCACCCTTAAGCTGATTTAGTATGATGTTGTACTGCGTATCAATAAGATTCCGATCGTTTTGTGACGACATCTCTGATAGTCGTTGCTGCCAGATATTTTGCAGTATCAACGCAAACATTGGTAAATCTTGTGGCTCTTTTCGCCATTCACTGTCGGGATGATAAACAACAACCAGTGCGAAATGTCCTTGATTATCGAAACTTAACGTACAAATGTCGTAAGCGCGTTCCTTTTTTTGGCTCAACATCCTTTTTTGATTTAGCATACTTAAGGGCACGGTTAACATGCCTTTTTTCTTGTTAATTGAAGTGGCTAAATGGAAGAACGAATCGAGTTGTTCACCCAGTAGATCCTGGGTTAAGGTTTCACCGTCATAAGAAAAATTCAATTTATTATTCGATAAGTCACAAACCTGTACGCCCTCAACAGGCAAAGTTTGCTTTAAAAGAACGGATAAACTGCATGCCAGCTCATTGATGCTCTCATCCTGCTTGCCAAATTCTAATAACGACACCGCAGCATGATACAAAGCAGTAGTATGTAAAATAGAGGGTTCTGTCATTAGCGCACTATTGAATAATAAATATGTATGGGTTAATTATCATACATATTTATCAATATATCCAAAAACTAACCCTCATAACTTGATCGCTGCAATTAACATTCAATGCTGGTCAGGTATCACGTTGTCAGTGTCTTTATCTATTAGGTCTAAACTTGAGATATGAATAATCTATTAAAAACGGGCCTTTATACTTCATACCAAGATGAAGTCACTATTTAGGGAGACAACGTTTTAAAAAGGTAGATTTATACCAAAAACGCAAGGTGAGCCACTCTAAGGTAAGTATTAGGTGTGGAATGAATAAGACTCTGAAAATCGTGCTTCACGAAAACTCCTTTAAGAGCCTTTATTAGATCACGTAATTAATGGGGTTGGGATTAGTGGAATTGGCATTACTTTAAACGTAAAAAAGCCCAAGTCTT
>NZ_JBNGCJ010000488.1:0-1149 GCF_049974785.1 Vibrio genomosp. F10 str. 9ZD137 | reverse complement strand
ATGTTGTTTTCTTCTTTATAGTGTATGTCCTTTTAATATGGAGTAACTAGAACCCTGAGGTTGCTCGAAGTCTTGACGTTGTTGTTTTCTTTGTGGTGTGTGTCCTTTTAGTTTCTTGCTATGGTAAGTTAATCGTAGCAACAGACGGTACAGGAAAAGGAAGGTATATTGTTCAGGATATGGAGTCGATTCCTCTAGACGAGTCAACGAAGCAATACCTGTTAGATAAAGATTTAGGTTATAGCTTCTTTAAACTTCCTGAAACGAAACTAATAGCCATTGATTATCGAACAGGTAGACCAATTGACCCATCGTCAGGTACTTACATACGACCACAAACAGTAGATGGAAACACATTTGCCGTAAGTTATTATCCATGTGCTACTGCTGAGTGCGTAGCTACCAATAGTAATATGGTGAAGAATGATGTTAGTGATGCGTTTATAGATGCGACGAGTGCTAAGGCGTTGGATGATGCGGCAACAGTGGCTACTTATGCAGCTTTGCCAGCTAGAGCAGGAACGGTCGTGTTTAAAACCATTGATTACGTGGGAATGGCAACATCAGTTGGAAGTGCTGTTTTAAAAGAACAAGTAGCAAAAGAAGCATTAGATTTTAGTACGACAAAGTTAGTCCATATTATGCTTCGAGACAATTTAGTACCTCTCAAAGCCGATAAGGTGCAATCGTATATATCTGCATCTGGAATACTTGATGAAGTTAACAGGAGTATTCCTGAAGACAGCAAAATAAAGGTGTTTAAAGATGAATAAATTGATTTTAAAAATATTATGGCCTGATAAAGTTTTTGGTGAAATTTCCAAGCTGATGATTATGTTAGCTTTAGTGGTAGTATGGTTTTCTTTTATATATTGGAAGATAGAGACTGTTGGCTATGTAACGCTTAAGCACTTTGTGTCTTTATATTGTATGTTGATAATATTTTGCTTTTTATTTAATAAAACATTACCAATAGGTGTCGCTACACATGATTATGATACAGATAGCCAAGGTTCACAGTTCATTAGGTTTCTCATCTGTGTTTCGTCTTTAGCAGTCTATTATTATTGTACGATTCTATAAAAAGAATAATGAGGTCACAATAAAATTACAAGGACACACACCCTAAGTAAGCAAAGTATGGTTTGG
>NZ_JBNGCJ010000487.1:0-4058 GCF_049974785.1 Vibrio genomosp. F10 str. 9ZD137 | reverse complement strand
AAGACTTGGGCTTTTTTACGTTTGGATAAGATCAAAATTCTCAAAATCCAGTGTCGATATCTTCTATTTTTCGTTCGATTTTTATTGCTTATACCCCTTAGCTGATATTGCAGCATGACATCAAATCGATAAAATTCCCTTTGGAGATAAATCTATTCAAAGACCCGTTCTTTATTGTTTAGACGTCTAGACAGCTGAATAGACTGTGGTAGGATGTAAGGTATAAAAAAGGAATGAGGCTGTATTGTGGGAAGTAATGTAAAGCAACAGATTGAAGCACAATTAAAGGAAAGAATCTTACTTATCGACGGTGGCATGGGCACCATGATTCAAGATTTTAAGCTTGAAGAAAAGGATTATCGCGGTGAACGGTTTTCTCACTGGCATTGTGATCTTAAGGGAAATAATGACCTATTAGTTCTTTCTCAGCCTCAAATCATTGAAGATATTCATAGCCAGTATCTAGAAGCTGGCGCTGATATCCTTGAGACGAATACATTCAATGCAACCACAATCGCAATGGCTGACTACGAGATGGAAAGCCTGAGTGAAGAGATTAACTTTGAAGCGGCTAAGCTCGCTAGAAAGGTTGCTGATGAGTGGACTCAAAAAACACCACATAAGCCAAGATATGTTGCTGGCGTTTTAGGTCCAACAAACCGAACCTGCACTATTTCACCTGATGTTAATGATCCCGGATTTCGTAACGTAACCTTTGATGAGCTTGTCGAGGCTTACTCTGAATCGACACGCGCTTTGATCAGAGGCGGGTCAGATCTGATTTTGATTGAAACGATCTTTGATACGTTGAATGCCAAAGCGTGTTCATTTGCCGTTGAATCAGTTTTTGAAGAAATGGGCATCACTTTACCTGTTATGATTTCAGGTACCATAACGGATGCTTCTGGGCGTACCCTTTCTGGGCAGACAACGGAAGCTTTCTATAACGCCTTGCGCCACGTAAAACCTATTTCGTTTGGTTTGAACTGTGCGTTAGGTCCAGACGAATTACGTGAGTATGTCAGTGAGTTGTCACGTATTTCAGAATGCAGCGTCTCAGCACACCCTAATGCTGGTCTACCTAACGCGTTCGGTGAGTATGACCTATCTCCAGAAGATATGGCTGAACACGTAAAAGAGTGGGCTGAAAGTGGGTTCTTGAATCTTATTGGTGGCTGTTGCGGTACAACACCTGAACATATTCGACAAATGGCTGAAGCGGTCGAAGGTGTTACTCCTCGTCAGTTACCAGATATTCCAGTGGCGTGCCGTCTTTCTGGTTTAGAGCCTTTAACCATCTCTAAAGAATCTCTATTTGTTAATGTTGGTGAGCGAACTAATGTCACAGGTTCTGCGAGGTTTAAGCGCCTAATAAAAGAAGAACTCTACGACGAAGCGTTGAGCGTTGCCCGCGAGCAAGTGGAGAACGGTGCTCAGATCATCGATATAAACATGGATGAAGGCATGCTGGATGCAGAAGCATGTATGATTCGTTTCCTTAATTTATGTGCATCGGAGCCAGAGATCTCGAAAGTACCGGTGATGGTCGATTCCTCAAAGTGGGAAGTCATTGAAGCGGGCCTTAAGTGTATTCAAGGTAAGGGTATTGTTAACTCTATTTCTTTAAAAGAAGGTAAAGAGAAGTTCATAGAGCAAGCTAAATTAGTCCGACGATATGGCGCTGCGGTTATTGTGATGGCGTTTGATGAGGTAGGCCAAGCTGATACACGTGAACGAAAAGTAGAAATATGTACTAACGCCTATAATATTTTGGTCGATGAGGTGGGCTTCCCACCTGAAGATATTATTTTTGATCCCAACATATTCGCCGTGGCAACTGGGATTGACGAGCATAACAATTATGCTGTCGACTTTATTGAAGCAGTAGCCGATATTAAGCAAAACCTGCCTCATGCGATGATTTCTGGTGGTGTCTCTAACGTGTCTTTCTCTTTCCGAGGCAACAACTATGTTCGGGAAGCGATTCACGCGGTATTCCTCTACCATTGTTTTAAGCATGGAATGGATATGGGGATCGTTAACGCGGGTCAATTGGAGATATACGATAACGTTCCAGAAGACTTACGCGAAGCGGTAGAAGATGTCGTTCTTAACCGCCGCGATGATTCGACCGAACGTCTGCTTGATATGGCCACGGAATATTTAGAACGGGCGGTCGGTAAAGTCGAAGATAAGTCCGCCCTCGAATGGCGAACATGGCCGGTAGAGAAACGGTTAGAGCATTCCCTTGTTAAAGGCATTACGGATTTCATCGTTGAAGATACCGAAGAAGCCCGTTTGAATGCGGCGCGTCCAATTGAGGTGATTGAAGGTCCCTTGATGGATGGTATGAATGTTGTCGGTGATTTATTTGGTGAAGGTAAAATGTTCCTTCCTCAGGTTGTTAAGTCTGCAAGGGTAATGAAGCAAGCTGTTGCTCATCTAGAGCCATTTATTAATGCAACTAAAGATGTTGGCGCGACTAACGGTAAAATTTTATTGGCCACCGTCAAAGGGGATGTTCACGATATCGGTAAGAACATAGTTGGTGTTGTTCTCCAGTGTAATAACTATGACATTATCGATTTGGGTGTAATGGTTTCTTGCGAAAAAATCTTAAAAGTCGCAAAAGAAGAAAACGTTGATATTATTGGCCTATCTGGGTTAATCACCCCGTCTTTGGATGAAATGGTTCATGTCGCCAAAGAAATGGAGCGTCAAGGATTTGATATTCCGCTTCTTATTGGTGGTGCGACAACCTCTAAAGCCCATACTGCGGTGAAAATTGAACAAAATTATTCTCAACCCGTGGTTTATGTAAATAATGCATCCCGTGCTGTCGGTGTTTGTACATCGTTACTGTCCGATGAATTAAAACCAGTATTTACAGAAAAGCTGGATTTGGATTATGAACGTGTCCGTGATCAACATGCTCGTAAAACCCCCCGCACTAAGCCAGTGACGTTAGAAAAAGCTCGCCAAAACAAGGTTGATATCGATTGGGCTGCTTACACACCACCCGCACCAGCAAAGCCGGGTATTCATATTTTCAAAGATTTTGACGTGTCGGTTCTACGTCAGTACATCGATTGGACTCCGTTTTTCATGACTTGGACATTAATGGGGAAATACCCTGCCATTTTAGACCATGAAGAAGTCGGTGAAGAGGCTAGACGCCTTTTCAAAGATGCGAATGACTTACTCGATCGCGTTGAGAAAGAGAAGCTTCTTGAAGCGAGAGGGATGTGCGGTTTGTTCCCTGCGAACAGTGTTGGTGACGATATTGAAGTGTACACCGATGAATCTCGCACAGAGGTTCTTAAGGTATTGCATAATCTACGTCAGCAAACGGATAAGCCGAAAGGTTTTAATTATTGCTTATCTGATTACATTGCACCCAAAGAGAGCGGCAAAGCGGATTGGATTGGCGGTTTTGCTGTAACCGGTGGTATTGGCGAAAGAGAATTAGCTGATGCATACAAAGCGGCGGGTGATGATTACAACGCGATCATGATTCAAGCTGTGGCTGATCGTCTTGCGGAAGCCTTTGCTGAATATTTGCATAAAGAAGTACGTAAAGAAATTTGGGGATACGCTCCAGATGAAGACCTAAGTAATGACGATCTGATCCGCGAAAAGTATCAAGGAATTCGTCCTGCACCCGGTTATCCGGCGTGTCCAGAACATACCGAAAAAGGGACGTTATGGGAGATGATGAATGTTGAAGAAGCGATCGATATGTCATTGACCAGCAGTTATGCTATGTGGCCAGGCGCCTCAGTATCAGGTATGTACTTTTCTCATCCTGATTGTCGATATTTTGCCATTGCTCAAATTCAACAAGATCAGGTTGAAAGTTATGCTGAGCGTAAAGGTTGGGACATATTGGAAGCAGAAAAATGGTTGGGACCTAATATCAACTAATGCTCTTGTTGTAACCTAGGACATCAAAAGAAAAGAGCTGCCTATTAGGCAGCTCTTTGTATATCGACGACTTTATACATAGAGATTATGGAGAAGCTGACTTATTCTATAGTGCCAGTGCCAGTGCCAGTGCC
>NZ_JBNGCJ010000486.1:0-1996 GCF_049974785.1 Vibrio genomosp. F10 str. 9ZD137 | reverse complement strand
CGCTCTTCCGATCTTAAACCAAGTCACGCCCCGCGCCCAATTGTGCTTCAAACAGTAGGTTTTCATTATTCGCTTGCAGCGCTTTCAAAGGTTCGGTGACGTTACAGATAAACGGACGCCACGTTTTCGTGACTTCCAGTAACCATGCAGTGAGTTCGGCGGCGTTTTCTGTGTAATCACACTCGGGATAAAGCGCTTTAAGCTGAGGCATTTTCCAGTCGAGCATGAATTGAATACGCTGCTCTAACACCTCTGGTTGGTTCAACCACCCAACGAGAATGCCTTTTTTCATCACACGGTCGCCGTAAGCAGGAGCAATACCCTGACGAGTAGACCCATAGGCAGCATCGCCAAGTCTTTGTTCTTCTAACGTATCTTCCAATGCATGAAGAGGAAGACACAAGGTCGCGCGGTCAGAAATACGTAAATTAACATTCACCCCCGCAGCCTCAACTTCAGCGATTTCTTCACTCAGTGCCGCTGGGCTAATCACCATGCCAGGGCCAAGAACGGCGATACAATTCGGATTAAAGATACCACTGGGTAATTGGTGAAGTTTAAACGTACCAAAATCATTAACAACGGTGTGGCCCGCATTATTACCACCTTGAAAACGCACACTGGCAGAGGCGTCGGAGGCTAAAAAATCAACAATACGACCTTTTCCTTCATCACCCCAATTGGCACCGACAACAACAATAGACGACATAAACTTTCTCCGAATTGATTAAGAAATCATCTTAGTTCTGTCGATTGAATAAGAGAAATTAATTATAATGATTAACTTGATAAGAAAGTCATATAGACTAGCCGTACATCGGTAGGCTAACTCACATGAAGGTGTAAGAATGCTCGACATCCATTGGCTTAAAACGTTCGTCACGTTGGCGGATTACAAACATTTTGGTAAAGCAGCGATTGCGTTACATATGACACAACCGAATGTAAGCCTGCACCTGAAACAACTCGAGCAAGCCACAGGGGTAAAACTCATTGAACGAAGCCCCTTCCACCTGACTCAAGCGGGAGAGCGTTTATTAACCAGTAGCCAACGGACACTTCAAGAGTTACAGGTTTGCCAAGCGGATCTCAACGCTTTAAATGACTTAGATAAAGGCACAATCACCATCGCAGCCAGCGACATTATTTCTCGCATGTTGCTCATTGAAGCATTTAAGCTGTTTAAAGAACAGTATCCAGGCATCGATATTGCGTTGTTAAACACCACCTCATCCCAAGCCTCTGAACTCGTTAAAAATGCCGAGGCTGACCTTGGATTTGTCATCTCCCAAAAACAGACTCAGCCACTGCATTTCGTTGAGCTACAACAAGTAAAATGGGTAGCGTTAGGTCAAGGATTTGAACAAAACATAGCACTGAATAATCAGAAAGGCCGCCAAAGAAACGACCAGAAAGATGATCAGACAAACAGTAAGGTAGTGAACCAGCAAGACAAAGAGTTAACTCTCATCTTGCTCGGTCATGATACGCGTACACGAGAGTTGATTGACAACGCCTTGCCTAAGCTGAATCTATCCAACTACCGAGTCATGGAAGTGGGCAGCGTAGATGCACAAATTGATTGGGCAGAAGCCGGATTTGGCGTCGCAATCGTTCCAGAGTTTGCGATATCTCCCCACAAGAATATCACTTCTCAAGTGATACCTTTGCCAGATTTTCCCACCACAGATCTTGGTTACATTGTTCGGCAAAATCAGATTTTATCTAAGGCAACCAAACAGCTGCTTCATTGGGTGAACGATGGTATTTCTGCCATGCACAGCCGTAACATAAAATAGTGGGGAGTCACTATCGTGCCTCAGAATTTTGCCGTGCCTCAGAATTTTGCGCGTCCAAACAGCGAAACCCACGCAGAATATTACTCAATGTCATCGCAGCAAACACCACAATCACCAGCGACAGATGCCACGCTTGGTCTAGCCCCAGTAAAACCAGCCCCATGCTCACAATGGAAGAGATCACCATTTGCCCACCG
>NZ_JBNGCJ010000485.1:0-21822 GCF_049974785.1 Vibrio genomosp. F10 str. 9ZD137 | reverse complement strand
GTAAAGCGCCAGCCCAGTGATGGATCTTTCTTACCGTAATCCATGTGACCATAGATACGCTCACCATCGATCATTTTCACTTTGTCAGTAAAGAACTCAGCAATGTCTTCATAAGCAGACCAGTTTAGTGGCACACCCAACTCATAGCCGTACATTTCTTTAAATTGTGCCTTGAGATCATCACGCTCAAACCAATCCGCACGGAACCAGTATAAGTTGGCAAACTGTTGATCTGGAAGCTGGTAAATCTTACCGTCTGGGCCGGTCGTAAAGTCTAACCCAATGAAATCGGGTAAATCTAAGTACGGGTTGGTGACGTTTTTTCCTTCACCGGCGATAAAGTCTGAAATAGGCACAACTTTTCCGTAACGGACATGCGTACCAATCAGGTCGGAATCGTTAACATAACCATCATAGATATTACGTCCAGTCTGCATTTGCGTTTGCAGTTTTTCGACCACATCCCCTTCTTGAATCAAGTCATGATTGACTTTGATCCCAGTAATTTCATAGAAAGCCTTCGCGAGCACTTTGGCTTCATATTCGTGGGTCGTGAGGGTCTCAGACGCCACGTTAATTTCCATGCCTTTAAACGGTTTCGCTGCATCAATGAACCACTGCATCTCTTTCTCTTGTTCACTGGTGGTCATCGTTGAAGGGGTAAACTCTTCGTTCAACCACTTACTGGCTGCCGCCATATCAGCGTAAGCATTTGGAACAAGCGCAGCAAAAGCGATAGAAAGCGCCATGCAGCGAGAGAGATAAGACTTTTTGATATCCATTTTCATTATTATATAACTCCAATTATGAGTATTCGTGTTTCACGTTATTTGTTGCGCAGTTACATCACTGACGGTCTTTTTCACATCGACTGACTGTTTGGTCTTCGTGAAAAAGTACCGGCAAAAACGCACCCTCAGTTCGTTGTATTTATCCCCATTTCAAAACGGTACCAAGCCAAATTACGCTAAGAGTAAAAGGCACCCAGATAGAGAGTTCCGAGAGTCCAATAAATCCAAGATGGACAAATGCAGAGCTCAGTAACCCAATAAATAATCGATCACCACGAGTGGTCGTAATCGGTAAAAATCCTTTTCGTTCTATGCAAGGTGTTGTGATTTCATAAATCGTCATCGTTAATAAAATCAAACCAATCCCAAGAAAGAACAGTGCTGAAGGTGTGGTCCACGCCATCCAAGCCATTTTGCTTACTCCTTATACTCGACCCAATGCGAAACCTTTCGCGACATGATTTCTAACAAACCAAACCACCAATATGCCCGGTAGAATCGTTAACACGCCTGCTGCTGCCAATACGCCCCAATCAATCCCCGACGCACTGACAGTTCGGGTCATCACCGCGGATATCGGTTTTGCATCCACAGAAGTTAACGTCCGAGCAAGCAACAGTTCGACCCAACTGAACATGAAACAGAAGAAGGCCGATACGCCAATACCAGAGCGGATCATTGGTAAGAAGATCTTCAAGAAGAACTTAGGGAAGCTGTAGCCATCTATGTACGCGGTCTCGTCGATTTCACGAGGCACCCCCGACATAAAGCCCTCCAAAATCCAAACCGCAAGCGGCACGTTGAAAAGACAGTGCGCAAGGGCAACGGCAATGTGGGTATCAAACAGACCAACCGAAGAGTAGAGTTGAAAGAAAGGCAGCAAAAACACGGCAGGCGGCGCCATTCGATTGGTCAATAACCAAAAGAATAAGTGCTTATCACCCACAAACTTATAGCGAGAAAACGCATACGCAGCAGGCAATGAAACCGTTAGCGTAATCACCATGTTCATGACCACGTAGGTAATGGAATTGACATAGCCCATATACCAACTGGAATCTGAAAAAATGGTGGCGTAGTTCTGGAACGTCCAATTTTCAGGGAAGAAGCTCAGCCCACCGAGAATCTCTTGGTTCTCTTTAAACGACATGTTCAATAGCCAGTAGATAGGCAACATCAGGCAAATGATATAGAACGCCAAACCGACTATTTGTGTGTAACGGGTGTATTTAGATTTCGTCATCGACATGATAATTTCCTTATTTATTCTCGCCGTGTGTCATTGCGGTATAGAACACCCAGCTCACCAATAAAATAATGAGGAAGTAGATGATCGAGAATGCAGCGGCAGGGCCAATATCAAACTGACCGATCGCCATCTGAGTTAGGGTTTGGCTTAAAAATGTGGTTGAGTTACCCGGCCCACCACCCGTTAATACAAACGGTTCGGTATAGATCATGAAGCTGTCCATAAAGCGAATCAGCACGCCTATCAGCAGGACGCTTTTCAGCTTTGGCAACTGGATGTAACGGATAATGGACCAGGTTGAAGCGCGGTCGATATTCGCTGCTTGGTAATACGCATCAGGGATAGCGCGAAGACCAGAGTAAGACAACAGCGCAATGAGCGACGTCCAATGCCACACATCCATGAGAATCACAGTGAGCCATGCATCCAACGGATCGCCTGCGTAGTTATAGTCGATCCCTATGCTGTTGAGTGCCCAACCAAATAGTCCAATATCTTCGCGACCAAAAATCTGCCAAATAGTCCCGACCACATTAAGAGGAATCAGTAAAGGAACCGCCAGAATAATCAAACAGAACACCGACCATCTTCCTTTTGTTGGCATAGTCAGGGCGACGATAATGCCAAGAGGCACCTCAATCATTAATATGGTAAAAGTGAACCCAAACTGTCGCAAAAGCGCACTGTGCAAACGCTCATCGTTGAGCGTATCTCGATACCACTCGGTGCCAACAAAGTAGGCCGAATTAGCATCAAAAATATCTTGTAGAGAGTAATTCACTACCGTCATCAGTGGCACAATGGCACTGAATGCCACCAGAGCAAAAACCGGTAAAACTAAAAACCACGCTTTGTTATTAGTGACTTTGTTCATGCCACATCCCCCACATTGACCAGAAACTCATCGACATACAGCATCGTCCATTGCTCTGGAATGCTAATAAAAGCCTCGTCTTTAGGAACAACCTGATCTTCTTGTAGGCGCGCTTTAATTTCATGTTGCCCTAATTTCAACGTAACAATCTTGTAGGTGCCCAAATCTTCCACATGCAGTACTTTGCACCGCAGTGCCGTATCGTTGGCTTTTTCCCATATGTGAACAAATTCCGGGCGAATGCCTATCTTGATGTTGCTACTGCTCGTTTGAGCAATCGCGTGTCGGTAGGCCTCAGATAATGGGATGTCGACATCGTCAAAACGAACGCCCGTTTCTGTTGGAGTGACCTCCATTAGGTTCATGCCGGGGCTGCCAATAAAGTAGCCAACGAAAGTATGATTCGGCCGTTCAAACAGCTCTCTTGGAGTACCAAACTGAACAATTTGACCGTTGTACATCACCGCAATTTCATCCGCGAAGGTAGATGCTTCAAGCTGATCGTGGGTGACATAAATCATGGTGATATTAAACTGTTGATGTATCTGCTTAAGCTTTCTACGCAGTTTCCATTTCAGTTGTGGATCGATCACCGTTAACGGCTCATCAAACAGTATCGCCGATACGTCATCTCGTACTAATCCGCGCCCCATAGAGACTTTTTGTTTTTCATCGGCGGTGAGGTGTTGCGCTTTTTTCGAGAGCACATTGGTGAGCTCCAAAATCTCCGCTATCTCAGTCACCTTTGAGTGCACTTTGGTCTTATGAATTTTCATATTACGAAGTGGAAAGGCCAAATTGTCATACACCGTCATGGTGTCGTAGATAACTGGGAACTGGAAAACCTGAGCGATATTACGATCCTGTGGGCGCAGATCATTCACTTTCAACTCATCAAACAGGACTTCGCCTTGTGACGGACTCATGAGCCCCGAAATGATGTTTAACAGTGTTGATTTTCCGCAACCAGACGGGCCAAGCAGAGCGTATGCGCCACCTTGTTTCCAGACATGATTCATTTCTTTAATGGCATAAATAGAGGAATCTGTCGGTTTTTTATCGTAGGTATGAGCCAATGAATTGAGTGTGATTTGAACCATCTCGATTATCCTCTTACATCATGAGTTGGGGAATGGATGAGCTGCTCATCCATCCCGAACACATAGAATTTATGGATGGGTATATAGATTTTGATGCTTTCATCGACGTCATAACTGTGAACACCCGGTAAGTGCAGAACCAAATCAAGAAGATCGTTTCGAACATGCAAAAAGGTTTCTGAGCCGCTGATCTCCGCCACTTCCACTTGAACCGTGAGCTCAACATCATCATCGTTCTTTGGCAGTAAACTGAGATGGCTAGGACGAATCCCAAAAAGGTGCTCGCCTTTATCTAACTTGCTCAAGGACTGGTTAAGTGGAAAGTGTGAGGTTTTATCAAAGGTCACTTCGTTGTCGGTGATCTCACCATTGATCAGATTGATCGGTGGCTCACTGAACAAAATGGCCGAGTCTACGTTGTCTGGCTTGTGATACACCGAAGGCGTTAAACCCGATTGAATCACTCGCCCTTCGTGCAATATTGTGGTCGTTCCTCCGAGTGCTAGCGCCTCATTGGGTTCCGTCGTCGCGTAAATGGCAATGGTGTGTCTCGCTTGAAATAGCTCGCGCATTTCTTGTCGAAGCTCTTCCCTCAATTTGTAGTCAAGGTTAACCAATGGCTCATCAAACAAAATGATTTCAGCGTCTTTCACCAAGGCTCTCGCCATGGCCGTACGTTGTTGCTGCCCGCCTGATAACTCTAAAGGATGCTTATGGAGATGCTCTGTGATTTGTAGCATGGCTGCGGTGGCATGAACGCGTTCCTTGATGTCACTTTCGGCCATTTTGGCCAGACGTAACGGGGACGCGACATTTTCAAACACAGTCAAGTTGGGATAATTAATGAATTGCTGGTACACCATTGAGATGTTTCTTTCACGGACAGACACGCCAGTGACATCAACACCGTTTACCCAAATACTCCCTGATGTTGGGCGATCCAACCCTGCGATGAGCCTCATCAATGAGGTCTTCCCTGCCAGTGTTCGCCCGAGCAATACATTAAATGAGCCCGGTTCGAAGGTCAGGCTCACATCTGAAATGTGCGCCTCTCCATCCACCAGTTTGTTCACTTTATCCAATCTTAATGACACTTAACACTCCTTGAGCTCTGAACAAAATCACTTTCGATATTGTTCGATATTGCCAAAGTCATGCCAAAACATCATTTCATTAACAATTTATTTACACACCAAGCTCGCAGCCCTTTATTTATATAGAAATCATTAAAGATAATTGATAAAAAGGCGCTTTAATTACAATTCATCAGGTGAGATCCAAGTAACATTTGTTAACAAAATGTGTTCAAGTGGAAATGATTGGTGATATGTTGACTGAACACTTTGTGAACGTTTGTGTTCCAATACGAACAATTAGAATAAATACTTAATTTTTTAAAACGTAGAATCCGAACTGAGTTAATTTTAAGATGGACGATAAACATCAATCAATCATTGAACAATCTTGGCAGCGCTGCCGTCAATCCGGGCTATCACACAGCAGCAACCCCACCGTTGAGTTAGAAACCGGCTATCTGTTCAACCAAGCGTTAGATGAACATTCAGGGCTCATAAAAACCACACATCATAAAGTTCTGCCTTTCTATGACAGTTTGCTGGCTAACAGTAATTGCTTGATTACCTTAACGGACACTAACGGATTGGTTTTAAAAAATTGGGGAGAGCAACGGTTTTTCTCGAAGCATCAACCTGATGTGTTTCAAAATGGCGCACATTGGCGCGAGAGTTTGATCGGAACTAACGCCATTGGAACGGCTCTAGAAACAGGGTCAATTGTTCAAGTCTTTCGTGATGAACACTTTTTAACGTCGAACCGCTTCATGATGGGATCCGCTGCCCCATTATTTGATTCAGAGAGAAAAATGGCCGGCGTCTTATCCATATCAAGCGACGCTTACATGCCCACCTCTCATACACTTGGCATGGTCAAGTTGATGTCTCAAGCTATCGAGAATCAACTTATCGCTTCTCAGTTTCAAGATGATCAGTACCTCCTCTGGTTCAATACCTCTCCAGAAAATATAGACAGTCAGTGGTCATCGTTACTTGTATTTAATGAAGATGGCGTCATTATTTCCGCCAATCGCCGAGCAGAAATCACGTTGGGCCAAGGGTTAGCACTGCAACGCCTTGATCAACTCTTTGATGTTAAATTGACGCAAGTACTCTCTCATCCCCATTACAATCCAATGTCGTTAGTCAGCCACTCAAAACACAATTTCTTTGCGATTGTGACGCCACCTAAAATGCCCGTAGGTCGTAAGATTGATTACCGAATCCCGACAAAAAAGCCATCGAATACTCTACCTAAAGTCCCTATCGAACTGGACAAACTCAACATGGGTGATCCTCGACTTGCCAAGGCGATCTCCCAAGCAAGTCGGCTTTTAAATACGGATATCCCGATTCTGATTCATGGTGAAACCGGTGTGGGTAAAGAAGTGTTCGTGAATGCATTGCACCTCGCAAGCGATCGTAAACACGCCCCAATGATCGCGGTTAACTGCGCTGCGATTCCAGCTGATTTGGTTGAGTCTGAGTTGTTTGGTTATGAAAAAGGGGCATTCACTGGTGCCAATCAAAAAGGCTATATTGGATTGATTAGAAAGGCAGATAAAGGCACTTTGTTTTTAGATGAACTCGGTGATATGCCAATGAATGTACAAGCTCGACTCTTGCGAGTTTTACAAGAAAGACAAGTGACGCCACTCGGTTCAACCACCTCTTACCCTGTCAATTTCAAGTTGGTCTCCGCCACGCACTGTCATTTGAAAAACAATGTAGAACAAGGGACTTTCCGCCAAGATTTGTACTATCGAGTGACGGGATTGAATATTACCCTTCCTCCCCTACGTGAACGGACAGATAAAGTGGTGCTTATCGAGCACCTCTTGAGCACGTTCTCTCTCGACGATCAACAGCCTAAACTGAATCGAGAAGTTCTGGAGATGTTTACTTCTCACCCGTGGCCTGGAAACATTCGTCAAATGGTCAGCGTCATCCAAATAGCACTCGCGATGGCTGGCACTGAAACCGTAACGGCCGACCACCTACCTGACGATTTTCTTTTGGATGCCGAATATCAGTCAACGCCCCCTTCAATACTCGCGGTCGATTCAAATGAAACTTATCAGTGTATTCGATCATCAAACACCCGCCCAGCGGAGGCTAACACTTCAATCACTAAAAATTCAGTCACAGACGCTGTAGTAACCGATGCATTAGGAATAGATGCACTAGGAAAAAGAAATGAGTTAGTAACAGGCGCTTCAACGATGATTGACAACGCGCAATGGCTAAATGTTTACGAACAACATGGCCGCAATGTGTCAGCAACGGCAAAGCAACTGAACATCAGCCGCAACACACTCTATAAGCGCTTAAGAGAACAAGGGCTGAGGTAAGTTCTCTCATGGTTGGAGATATTCAGCTCACTATGTCACTTGTATTAGGTCACTTGTACCATTTCACTTGCAATGTGTTCTGTTATACCTAACTATCTTTGACTATCGTTCAGAACAGTTAAACATATAGGCGTATGGCTTCCAATATTTCACTGAAACAGCTGAAAGTATTTACTACCGTAACTCAGCACAAAACACTCACCTCTGCTTCAGAAGCTCTTTATCTGTCTAAAGCCGCTGTCAGTATGGCGCTGTCTGAATTGGAAAAACAGATCGGTCACGCTCTGTTTGATAGAGTCAATAACCGCCTAATTATCAATCAAGAAGGGATAAAACTTCTTCCGCTTGCCGACGAACTCTTGCATCGAGTCAGTGATATCGATGAACTATTTAATCACGGACAAATTCTAACAGGGCAGTTGCGTATTGGTGCGAGCGATACCATTGGCAACCATGTCGCACCACAACTTCTTAGCCGTTTTCGCCTTGAAACAAACCACCTAGCGCAAAGCTTATTTATCTCTAATTCCAGCCTAATTTGCCAAAAGTTGGTCGACTACGAGCTAGATCTCGCCCTCATAGAAGGGAAGACCCAGCATCCAGAACTTATTTCCAGTCAATTCAGTCAAGATGAGATGTGCATTATTTGCCCTTGCGATTTTCCAAATGCAGATGATGCGTCAGTCCCGGTGAGTGCTTTAGAGAACAGTCAATGGCTGCTACGAGAAGCGGGCTCTGGATCCCGAGAGTTTTTCTTACAGGCGATTGCTCCACGCATTGAACACTGGCAAGAAGCATTTGAACTGAACACCACTGAGGCATTAATTAACAGCGTTTCTGCTGGATTAGGTCTCGCTTGCTTATCACGATTGGCCGCAGAAGCCGCACTGAACGATGGAAGAGTCAAAATGCTCAAGGTTCCTCTCGACATGACACGGCAGTTTTGGCTACTTGTGCATAAAGAGAAATACCAAAGTCCACTTCTCAAGCGATTTATTGACTTTTGTCATCAAGTGAATAAAGAGTCACCACATAGCTCCCAGAAATACCCATCTCACTAGACTTAAACGAACGCAAGCTGTATAAAAAGACAGTGATGTATTTATTTGAATCGAGGATTGACCATGGCTGTAATCGTTAAGTACGTGGTGGAACGCAACGGAGAAGAGAAAATGACTTTTACCTCTAAAGCCGAAGCTGACGCTTATGATAAAATGCTGGATATGGCAGATGAGCTGTTTGAACTACTCAGCAAGAGTGATGTGATAGAAGATGAAGGCAAGCAAGAAGAGCTTGCTATGTACCTTGCAAAGAACAAAGAAGAAGTGCTTTATGCTCTTGGCGCTAAACGCAAACCCGCGCCTAAAAAAACAAAAAAGATTGAAGCAGTAATTGACGCGCCAAAAGAAGAAGACGCGGCTTAGCCTTTTCTTATGAATATCGAAAACCCAGAGCATTGTCTCTGGGTTTTTCTTTTATCGCTTGAATATCTTTTATAGCGTCAATAGAGCGCAAAGCGGAAATTCAAGCGGGTAAAGTTTTCCCTGATAGTTCTGTTTTATTCCCGTTAAAATACCGATGTCCCTCTAAGTTACGAGCACCACTATGACCTACCACGTTGAAGTTTGTATTGATAACATTGAATCTCTTCATAACGCCATTGCAGGCGGAGCAACTCGCATTGAATTGTGTTCTTCTCTCGCACTAGGCGGATTAACCCCAAGCTTTGGCTTCATGAAAAAAGCCGCACTCATCTCAACAATACCAGTCTATGCCATGATTCGCCCACGACAAGGCGACTTTCTCTACGACAGTGATGATGTTGAATCGATGTTGATTGATATAGAAGCGGTGGGTTTAGCAGGCTTACAGGGTGTGGTGTTTGGTGTTTTGAATGAGAACGGCGAGATCGATATGCCAACGGCTACTCAGTTAATGAACAAAGCCAACCAGTATGATCTTGGTGTCACCTTTCATAGAGCCATCGATCAATGCAGAGATTATCACCAAGCGATCGAAGACATCGTGGAACTTGGCTGTGAACGCATTCTCACCTCTGGACTGGCTCAAACTGCGGCTTTGGGATCAAAGACGCTTGCTGAAATGGTGAGATTAGCGGATGGTCGAGTGAGTATTATGGCCGGAGCCGGATTGAACACTACTAATGTTCTAGACATTATCAATACATCCCAAGTCACTGAAGTGCATTTATCTGGAAAATCCAGCCGCGAAAGCAAAATGACCTGTACCGCAGAACACGTTAAGATGGGTGCTCAAGATGATCGTCTTATTCCGATCACGGATGCTCAAGCGATCTCACAAGTGGTAGAGAAATTGACGTCTAGATACTCCTAGCTCCTAGCGCGCAAGGCGTATTACTTCAACGCATCATCAATACTTTGTTCGCCCAGGTGGCGAACATCTTTTCCTTTGACGAAATAAATGATGTATTCGCAAATATTTTGGCAGCGATCGCCTACTCGCTCAATGGCGCGCGCTGACCACATGACTTGTAAAATGCTCGGAATATTCTTGGGATCCTCCATCATATAAGTCACTAACTGATGAATCACCGCTTTATATTCAGCATCAATCTTATCGTCTAATTTGTACACATCGGCAGCTGAGTCGACGTCCATACGAGCAAACGCGTCGAGCACCTGATGAAGCATTGCTATCGCTTGGCGGCTTAAAGGCTCGAGGGACACATGAAAAGGCTGCTGTTTTGACGATGGGCTTTCAATGGCCACCTTAGCGATGCTTGTCGCGACATCACCAATACGCTCCAAGTCAGTAATAGTCTTAATGATCGCCATGATTAAGCGCAAATCTTTTGCTGTAGGCTGCCTCTTGGCAATAATTCGAGTACACGCTTCATCAATAGACACTTCCATGGAATTCACTTTGTGATCGTCTTTTACCACTTTCTTGGCGAGTTCAATATCATCTTTATGCAAAGCTTGCATAGCAAACGCAAGTTGCTGCTCAACCAAGCCCCCCATCGTTAAGACATGAGTACGAATTGATTCTAATTCAACATTAAACTGACCTGAAATATGACGACCAAAGTTCATTCTTTCTAACTGCTCCTTGTGTATTGCCTGCGCTTATTACTTGTATTCATTACCGATATTAACAGTGCGGTATGTTTATCCGTATCGACCCGTTATGTAATCTTCTGTCTGAGTTTTCGTCGGTGAGGTAAAAATCGAATCGGTATCGGAATACTCTATCAGTTTCCCCATATGAATAAAGGCGGTGTGATCACTAACACGAGCAGCTTGCTGCATATTATGCGTCACAATGACGACGGTGTACTTATCCTTGAGATCATTGATTAACTCTTCAATGGTTAACGTAGAAATAGGATCGAGAGCCGACGTTGGTTCATCCAACAAAAGGACTTCAGGTTCAATCGCTATTGCTCTGGCAATGACGAGGCGCTGCTGCTGACCTCCTGAAAGACCAAACGCATTCTCATGCAAACGATGCTTCACTTCGTCCCACAATGCGGCCGATCGCAATGCATGTTCAACGGCATCATCCAACGAACGGCTGTTACTGATACCTTGAAGACGCAAGCCATAAACGACATTTTCATAGATCGATTTCGGAAATGGATTCGGTCTCTGGAATACCATGCCAACTCGACGACGTAATGTGGCAACATCGACATTAGGATGGTAGACATTCTTATTGTGCAGCTTTACCTTTCCTTGAACGCGGCACCCTTCAACCAAATCGTTCATTCGATTAATACAACGAAGTAAGGTTGATTTCCCACAGCCCGATGGACCAATGAACGCGGTCACTTGTCCTTTCGGGATCTTCATTGAGATATCATTAAGCGCTTGGGTCTCTTTATAAAAAAGGTTCAGCCCTTCAATCGTAATGGCGGTTTGATCTTCGGTCAGATTATATACATCTAACGGGGCTTGGTATCCCAATGCTTGATTAACTGAAAACATGATTAATCTTGTCCTAAATTACGATATTTTTCGCGCAAATTGTTACGGATACTGATCGCGGTTAAATTCAAACTAATAATAACCGTCACCAATAAAAACGAGGTCGCGTAAACCAATGGGCGAGCCGCTTCAATATTGGATGTCTGAAAACCCACATCGTAAATATGAAATCCTAAGTGCATGAATTTTTTCTCTAAATGCAAAAAGGGAAATTCACCATCAACGGGCAAACTTGAGGCGATCTTCACCACTCCCACTAGCATCAAAGGGGCCACTTCTCCTGCCGCTCTAGCAACCGCCAATATCAATCCAGTAATAATGGCTGGGCTCGCCATAGGCAATACGATTCGCCATAAGGTTTCAAATTGTGTCGCACCAAGCGCTAAGGAACCGTGTCTGACTGAGCTGGGTATTCGGGTTAGCCCCTCTTCCGTTGAGACAATCACTACCGGCAACGTCAACACCGACAATGTCAAAGCTGACCATAACAATC
This sequence comes from Vibrio genomosp. F10 str. 9ZD137, assembly GCF_049974785.1. Classification (NCBI taxonomy): domain Bacteria; kingdom Pseudomonadati; phylum Pseudomonadota; class Gammaproteobacteria; order Vibrionales; family Vibrionaceae; genus Vibrio; species Vibrio genomosp. F10. The sequence goes on along the minus strand of NZ_JBNGCJ010000485.1, from coordinate 9,923 downwards.
CAGGTGTGCCAAAGGTGGGGGCAGGTAAGCGTTCAGCATACAATAAAGAGTCAATAGAGCCACCTAACGTATAGACAAAAAAGCCCAAGCCGAACACTCCATAAACGATCGAAGGGACCCCAGCGAGGTTAATAACCGCCACTCTAATAATACGCGTGAGTGCATTATTCGCCGCGTATTCATGCAGATACACAGCAGCAATCACCCCTAGCGGCATCACCACGATGGACATGATGATCACCAACAACACTGTACCAAATATCGCAGGGAAAACACCGCCTTCAGAGTTTGATTCTCTCGGACTTTGCGATAAGAACTTCCAAACTTGTTTGAACCACTGTACCGTTTTGTCAACGCTGCTCATTTCGTTGGGGTACCATACATCCAAAATCTCACTTAAAGGAATGGCAGTCTGTTGCCCTGTCATATCCTCGACAATTAAGCGGTCTTGGTTTAGTTGGGCGCGAAGCTTGGATAAATTCAGATCGGCTCTCTCTAACTTTTTATCCAAAAGCTGTTTTTGAGCTCGATATTCAATGAGAAACGCGTCATCAAGGGTGTTATTAAGCTCTCGCTTGCGTTTATTTAGCCTAAGCTGCTCTAAAGTTCGGCTTGTGACCTTAAACTCATTTTCTATCAAGGCGGCAATTTGTTTTCTTAACAGCTCTACCTCAGAAAAGCCGAGCGTAAATGACTCTGACACTTCGCTAGAAACCACACCAAACTCATTTTGATACCCAACAGGTAACCCAAAAAAATTCCCGTTACGTGTTCGCTCAATCACCGCCCAGCCACTAGGGAGTGATCGCTTCTCAATATTAATATCGAGTATGGAAACAAAGTCCGCCGGATAGAGATCCCGATTGGCCACTTTAATGCTGTACCGGCCAATCAGTTCGTCACCGTTTGTCATCGCATCCTCAGGTAAGTTCATACCTTGCAAACGCGTGATTGGAATAAACTCTTGAGCGTACAGTTGGCCGACTAACGTCTCTCCATTTTGAGTTTCCCACTGATAAAGTGGTGCGGGCCAGAAATAAGACAGACCTTTCCAACCGATAAGCAGCATCAACCCCATCACCGACAGTAAGCTTATGCTGACCGCCCCTCCTGTTAACCAAACCCAAGGCGCTCCGGACTTTATCCATTTCAACATGAACTCTGCCCTCGAGTATTGACGGTTGTCTTACCTTTATTGCTTTGGTTACTTTGATGGCTTCTTTTACATAAATGACTTGGATTAAGGCAAATAAAGGGGCCTATTCGTTGGTTAAAGAGCACGGTAACGCTCTCTTAGCCGTTGTCTCACCCATTCTGCAATAGAGTTAACAGCAAAAGTAAAAATAAGCAGCAGCAGTGCTGCAAGAAAGAGCAAGCGATAATGAGTACTGGCGACTTCAGATTCTGGCATTTCAACCGCGATGGTGGCCGACAATGTTCGCATTCCCTCTAAAATATTCCAATCTAATATAGGCGTATTACCCGTGGCCATTAATACGATCATCGTTTCGCCAACCGCTCGACCTAAACCCATCATAATGGCAGAAAAAATACCGGGACTCGCGGTTAACAATACGACATAAAGTAAGGTTTGCCATGGGGTAGCTCCCAGCGCTAAAGAACCATCAGAAAGATGTTTAGGTACTGAGAAAACCGCATCTTCAGCAATCGTAAATATGGTTGGAATAACGGCAAAACCCATCGCAAAACCAACCACTAATGCATTACGTTGATCAAACCCTATCCCATGATTGGCCAAATATATGCGTACATCACCATTAAACAGCCACAATTCTAATGCGGCACTTTGGGACATAATCACCACCACAAGGCACACCAAAACAGGCATTAAAATCAAACTATGCCAACCATTAGGAAATAGCGAAACAAATCGACTAGGTAATACATGCCACACCACACCCACCACTAGCGTAGAAAGCGGAAGTAAGATCAACAAAGCAACCACGGCCGATAGGTAACTTTCAACAATGGGAGCAAACCAAAGCCCAGCCAAGAAACCTATGATCACCGTCGGGAAGGCCTCCATTAACTCTATCGAGGGTTTAACCACACGGCGCATACTCTCAGACATAAAGTACGCCGTATAAATAGCCCCTAACACCGCGATCGGAACAGCAAAAAGCATAGCAAAAGCCGCTGCTTTAAGGGTACCAAAAGCAATAGGAACTAAGCTGAATTTTGCTTCAAAATCATCATTGGCTGAGGTCGTTTGCCAAGTAAATTCAGGCTCGGGGTAACTTTCGTACCAGACTTTTTTCCACAATGATGAAAAAGAAATTTCAGGATGCTCGTTGTTCACCAGAGCCACATCTAAGCGATCATCACTGAGCGTTAACAGATACTTTTCATTGTTCGACATGGCAACCAACGATGGCGCTTTGCTAAAAGCGCGCGTAAACATCACCAGCTTTTCACTGGTCGTATGGTGACTTTGCAACGTGCCATTGGTGTAAAAGCTGTAAAACCCTTTTCGATACGAATCAGGCAACAATATTTCGAGTTCTGAGGCTAACTCGAATTCGCGGATATGTGTGAGTTTTCGTTCTTTGTCTGTTAATACATCAAACCATTGGGACACAAGGCCATCTTGGTGAGTCACCAACAATGAATACGCACCAGACAGCAAATTCACATCGGAGACCGCGTGTTTTTGATTCCCCAAACTTAAATCAACCACCTCACGTACAACAAAATCATTCTCCCGCTTTAATGCAACAATGAGCTCCGAGCCCGTACGCATGTAAAGCATATTGCCGTTAGGCGTTACAATGAGTTGGTCAAGATTAGGGAGAGGTTGATTAAAGATATACTCTTGGGGTCCGTTGTCATCATTCCAGCGAACCATGACGCGATCATCGTCATAAAGGCCGACGAGTGTCAGTTGGTTTCCAACCAGTGAAAAATCAAACTGAGTCAATTGCAGTGAAGAACGATGAAGATTTAAGTTTGCGCTGTTTTCAAAGAATTCTAGGTTAGGTATAAAAGCCCTCCCCTTTCTACTTTGATTATTGGAAAACCTAGGCTTGAAGATAACGAGCTGATCAGCCTTATCCATCACAGCTTGCCAGCCGCTTGGTTTTCGATCCGATGCCGTCAACACAATATCGTCAGAAATAGAAAAAGAAGAATGAGCGGATGGAGAATCGTCTAATGACCAAAAGTCCAATTGCCCCGATTGAGAAAGAACAAATGCATGCTCACCATACTCATCAACGCCAATTGAAATCGGAGAAGCGGTGGTGATGCGATTAGAAGCGTAGCCAGTTTCAATATTTGCATCAGAGAAAAGGGGCAATACCACTAACGCAAGATAGACAAATATCAGTACCAGTGCCATTAGCACGCCAACACCACCAAAAGAAACCAACAAACGGAAAATACGATCTTTGATAAATCGTTTTCGGTCTGGTTCTTTTAAGGAAAAGTCGGCACTAGGCATTGGATTCTCAATCTAAATTAAACGTTCTTATAATATTTCATTTTAATGACAATTATATTACAGAAACCCATAAGCCGCTGAAAACACAACAGCTGAATAAAAAAAACAAGCATTATAAGGCGTTAAATATAATTAAACCGCCAAAGGCAAATTTTCGTACCCCATTCTAGTACTCTATTCCAACTTTTTGTAACTCTTGCTTGGCAATATCAGTACCTATGGGAATATAGCCATCCTTTCTTACCAGGTCTTGTCCTTGGGCTGAAAAAACAAAACGGATGAATTCTCGCTCGATGGGTGTCAAAGGGTGTTTCGGATGCTTATTTATGTATACATACAAGTAGCGTGATAGTGGGTACTTACCTGATAGAATATTATCATGGCTTGGAAAAATATAATCTTGGCCTACTTCCGAAATTGGAATCAGCTTAACACCTGACATTTGGTATCCGACGCCAGAATACCCTATCGTATTGATCGAGGAAGCGACCGATTGCACCACCGAAGCGGAACCAGGCTGTTCGTTGACGTTATTTTTAAAGTCCCCGCCACATAATGCGTTTTGTTTGAAATAACCATACGTACCTGATACCGAGTTTCGTCCAAACAACTGCATTCGGCGTTGCCCCCAATCAGAATCAATGCCCAATTGCGCCCAATTCGAGATAGGCTCATTTCCTCCGCAGCGCTGAGTGATCGAGAAAATACTGTCTAACTGAGAAAAATTAAGCCCCGTAATCGGGTTATCTTGATGAACAAAAACACCGATCGCATCGATGGCTACTCTTAACTCCGTAGGCTTGTACCCGTGCTCACGCTCAAAAGCGTCTATTTCACGATTCCGCATAGGGCGGCTCATTGGACCAAACTGCGCCGTGCCTTCTGTTAGTGCAGGTGGCGCTGTTGATGATCCTGAAGCCTGAACTTGCGCGTTAATGCTGGGATAATGCTGTTCGAACTCTTCCACCCATAACGTCGTCATTCCAGCCAAAGTATCCGAACCCACTGAAAAGATGGTGCCAGAGATACTGGGGACTTTATGATAAGGCTTTAACTCAAGAGGTGTAGACTCTATTGCCTGCGCTTTTACAGCGACACCAAACAAGCTCAATATCAGAATGATAGACGCTAGGTGCTTCATTATTACTCCATCAACTTTTTACTTTCCTGCTAACTTCTCACTACCAATATCAATCAATCGACTTTTATCAAGCGACTTGGCAACGTGAACGAGAACTTACTGCCTACACCAACGGCGCTTTGAATTTCTAAATGCGCATCATGGTGAGTGAGTGCATGCTTCACGATAGCAAGCCCTAAACCACTGCCTCCCGTATCTCTCGAACGGGCTTTATCGACTCGATAAAAACGCTCGGTTAAACGATGAAGATGTTGAGGTTCGATGCCATCACCACTGTCTTCAACTTCAAGGCAAGCCCCTTGAGCGGTTTTAAACCAACGTACTTTAATCAGAGCACCAGGCTCTGTGTATTTCACCGCGTTGTAAACAAGATTAGAAATAGCACTTCGAATTTGGTCTTCATCAGCATAGATTCGCAGTTCAGTATCCACTTTAAAATCGAGTTGATGAGCGTCGTCGCCACTTAAACTGGCGGCTTCTTTTTCGAGCACTTCAAGCATCGCAGGAACATCTACGACCTCTTCGAAATCATCCATCGGCGCAGCTTCTATCTTCGATAATGTCAGTAGTTGGCTGACGAGACTGTTCATACGATTAAGCTGCTCGGTCATTACACCGTGCGCCTTGCCCCACATTGGTCCCACCAGCATATCTGGGTCTTCAGTCATTTCGAGGTAGCCACGTAGCACCGTCATAGGTGTACGTAATTCATGGGAGACATTAGCAAAGAAGTTGCGGCGCATTCCTTCAAGCTGTTTCAGCTGAGTGACATCACGTACCACCATCAAATGCTCACCTTCTGTATAAGGCACGATACGAAGCTCAAGCACGCGCTCAACATTTAATGGCGAGCACATCTCCAATGGTTCAGAAAAGTCTTGTTTGTTCAGATATTTAATAAAGTCTGGAGTACGAATAAGATTAGAGATGGGTTGCCCTGAATCATCTGGCCACTTGAAGCCTAACAAATGTTGAGCGAGTTTATTACACCAAACGATATTACCTTCACCACGAAACACCACAACTGCATCGGGCAGTGACTCAGCACCATTACGGAAACGTCGAATCAAATTCGTCAGTTCTTTGCGTTTTTTTCGTTGACGCTGTTGCAAGCGATAAATGCCATTAAACAGCGATTCCCAGTTACCACTGCCAGACGGTGGCGTCAGTCGTTTTTCATCCCACAACCATGCAGACAGCCTCATTTGATTATGAAGGTGCCACATAAGCTGCAAAACCGTAGCAGCTAATAGCAACCACGGCATATATCCAAATATCCACCCGACCAAAACCCACGGGGTGTAAAAAAAAGCCAGCTCCCAAGCTAGCCTTTTCCAGGTTAATTTTTCAACCATTTATATCCTCGGACAACCGTCCTTTGGCTCCAAGCTCATCGTTGGCCTAAAGCCTTAATCATTTAAATACTAAGCTTATACATACTAAGCTTTGGTTGAGAAGCGGTAGCCTGCTCCTCGAACCGTTTGAATTAATTTATCATGTCCAGCATTCTCTAATGCTTTTCGCAGTCGACGAATATGAACGTCCACCGTACGGTCTTCAACGTAAACATTGGTGCCCCAAACGTTATTAAGCAGCTGTTCTCGGCTATAAACGCGCTCTTGATGAGTCATAAAGAAATGCAACATCTTAAATTCGGTAGGCCCCATATCCAGCGGCGAATCACCAGCCATTACGCGGTGGGAAACCGGGTCAAGTCGCAACCCTTGAACATCGATAACGTCTTCAAGTGCCGTGGGGGTAACACGACGGATCACAGCCTTGAGTCTCGCGACCAACTCTTTTGGTGAAAACGGTTTAGTAATGTAATCATCAGCTCCGACTTCAAGGCCGCGAACTTTGTCTTCTTCCTCACCACGAGCCGTGAGCATCACAACAGGAATATTACGAGTCAGTTCTTCGCGCTTCATATGTTTAATAAAATTGATACCGCTACCACCAGGCAGCATCCAATCTAAAAGAACAAGATCGGGAAAGGGTTCTGCCAGCTTCACCACAGCAGTATCATAATCTTCCGCTTCTACCGCTTGGTAACCTTTCTGCTCAAGAACAAAGCACAGCATTTCACGAATCGGTGCTTCATCTTCAACAACTAGAATCCTTCTAGACATAATTAAATAACCTTGTGTATGAAATTAACGCGAGGGTCTATCCCTTTGCAACTGTAGGCATTATTACCAGTAATTATGACACTTTTGTGACCTTTGAAAACAAATTTTCATATAACTTTCGCCCGATGTTCATATATGTAGAGCGCATTCAAACATTGGGCTTCCATTTACACGTAATCATTCTCTCGCTGTCTCTTAAGGGAAGATTGATGCCGGCTAAGAAAAAATTCGTCCCTGTTAGGTAAAGTTTTTTGCACACAGACTAAGACAACTTATAAAAAATTGCCTATTATGACCGACTCAATTCCTGCCTAGAGAAAAAATATGTGGTTTAAAAACTGTCTGGTTTATCGCTTCAATCGCGATATTGAATTCAATGCTGACCAGCTAGAGAAGCAACTTGAAGAATTCCGTTTTACGCCGTGCGGCAGTCAGGATAAGCAAAAATTTGGCTGGGTGACGGCAATGGGGAGACACGGCGATATGATGACCCATGTGTCTGAAGACCGTATTCTGATCTGTGCGAAAAGAGAAGAAAAAATGCTTCCTGCTTCGGTGATCAAAGAGTCACTGAATACAAAAATAGAAACAATGGAAGCCGCTGAAGGTCGCCCTCTTAAAAAATCAGAAAAAGACAACCTTAAAGAAGACATCATCATTGATCTTCTTCCGAGAGCATTTAGCCGCAGCAACCACACGTTCGTACTTATTCTACCAAAAGAAGGGTTTATCCTGGTGGATGCGAGCAGCTACAAAAAAGCCGAAGATGTCTTAGCGCTGCTGCGTAAAACCATGGGCAGTTTACCTGTCATTCCTGCTATTCCAGAACAAGCCGTTGAAACAACGTTAACGGAATGGGTAAAAACGGGGAATACCCCGCAAGGCATCACTTTATTAGATGAAGCGGAGCTTAAATCGGTATTAGAAGACGGCGGAATCATTCGCTGTAAGAAACAAGAGCTCAGTGCAGACGAGATTCAACATCATATCGAAGCTGATAAAGTCGTGACAAAACTGGCACTTGATTGGCAAGAACGTATTGAATTTTTGTTGGCAGAAGACGGCAGTATCAAACGCCTGAAATTCTCAGATGACTTAAAAGATCAAAACGAAGACATTCCTCGCGAAGATCAAGCGGCTCGTTTCGATGCTGATTTCTCACTGATGTGTGGTGAATTGAGTGCTTTCTTACCTAATTTATATGAATCTTTAGGTGGATTGCCTCACGCAGAAGCGTAAGTTCATACTGAAACTAAACCCTAATAGCCCTTCCTCGTGAAGGGTTTTTTCTAGTCATTTAGCTCATTTTAGCGTAAAATTCGCGCCCCTTTACTTCCACTTGGTGGCAGTAACCTGACTTGAGATCAGACTAGAGAAAGACGCAATGACAACCAATACTCCTTTTGTACCCGAGCTACTATCACCTGCTGGTAGCCTTAAAAACATGCGTTATGCCTTTGCTTATGGCGCCGATGCAGTTTACGCGGGCCAACCTCGCTATAGCCTTCGTGTCCGTAACAACGAATTCAACCATGAAAACCTGAAAATTGGCATCGATGAAGCGCATGCTCAAGGTAAAAAGCTCTATGTGGTATGTAATATCCAACCGCATAATTCAAAGCTAAAAACCTTTATTCGCGACCTGAAACCTGTGGTTGAAATGGGCCCTGACGCGTTAATCATGTCTGACCCTGGTCTTATCATGATGGTTCGTGAAGCGTTTCCTGACATGGCGATTCACCTTTCAGTTCAAGCAAACGCAGTGAACTGGGCAACCGTTAAGTTTTGGTCAACTCAAGGTGTTGAGCGTGTGATTCTTTCTCGTGAACTTTCTTTAGAGGAAATTGAAGAAATTCGAGAGCGCTGCCCAGAAACGGAACTCGAAATTTTCGTTCATGGCGCACTTTGCATGGCGTATTCCGGTCGTTGTTTGCTTTCTGGCTACATCAACAAGCGCGATCCAAACCAAGGAACTTGCACTAACGCTTGCCGTTGGGAATACAAAGTCGAAGAAGGCAAAGAGAACGATACAGGCGATATTGTTGAAAAGTTCGATCCAGCGACGGATTCTCAAGGTAAAGAAGGTCAAGCAATCGAAGTTCAAGACGAACGCCCAGATAATACCCTTGGTCTTGGTAAACCGACTGATGACGTTGTTCTGCTTTCAGAAGCGCACCGCCCTGAAGAGAAAATGGCCGCATACGAAGATGAGCATGGTACGTACATCATGAACTCGAAAGATCTTCGTGCGATTCAACACGTAGAACGCCTCACTAAAATGGGCGTACACTCATTGAAGATTGAAGGTCGTACTAAATCGTTCTACTACTGTGCTCGTACTGCCCAGGTTTATCGTAAAGCGATTGACGATGCTGTTGCAGGCAAACCTTTCGATGAAAGCCTCATGGGGACACTAGAAAGCCTAGCGCACCGTGGCTATACCGAAGGCTTCCTGCGTCGTCATACGCACGATACTTACCAGAATTATGACTACGGTTACTCGGTTTCTGATGCACAGCAGTTTGTTGGCGAATTCACCGGTCAACGTCGTGGCGATTTAGCGGAAGTGGAAGTGAAAAACAAATTCCTAGTGGGCGACAGCCTGGAGCTTATGACACCAAATGGTAACATTGTTTTCACCCTTGAAGCGATGGAAAACCGTAAGTCACAAGCAGTTGATGATGCGAAAGGTAACGGTCACTTCGTCTTCATTCCAGTTCCTGAAGAGTTGGATTTATCTTTCGGACTGTTGATGCGTAATTTAAACTCAGGTCAGGATACCCGTAACCCAACTGGAAAATAACCATGGCTTTATTGATCACTGATAAATGCATTAACTGCGACATGTGTGACCCAGAATGCCCTAATGGTGCTATTTATATGGGCGAGTCGATCTTTGAGATTGACCCTGATCTATGTACCGAATGTAAAGGGCATTATGACAAACCAACCTGCCAGTCGGTTTGTCCTATTACCAAGTGCATTATCACTGACCCAAACCACATTGAAACTGACGATGAGCTCCTAGAAAAATTCGTCACCATTCAAGGTCTAGCCTAAAAAAACGCCGCTTAATTGAAGCGGCGTTTTTGTTTCTTTACTCATCACTTTTGGCGTGATTGATGACTGACACCATTCATTTTTAATGCTAGGGCGTGTTGATCTTTCTCGGTTAAATTTTGTTCGAGATAAA
>NZ_JBNGCJ010000484.1:0-1446 GCF_049974785.1 Vibrio genomosp. F10 str. 9ZD137 | reverse complement strand
AACCGCTCTTCCGATCTCCAACAGATCAAGAAATAGAAGAAATGTGGCAAGAAATGAATGAGTTAGAGTGATGGATTAGGGCTCGAAAGAGAGGTTAAATTTTGTATCAACCCAATCACAAAACTTTAAATCTATCGCTATTCGCGCGAATTTCGCTATTTCGTTAATTAATTTCTATACTTATTGTCATGCCTAGATAGGAACAATTAAACATTATGCGTGATCGATTCAACATTGTTTTTTTACTGTTAGTCAGTGTACTTGCTTCATTTTCAGCACTGGCAAAGTATGATATGCACTTTTTCCTGCCAGATTTCCCCCCTTATACCACGGTCGATAATCAGGGTATTCCTACAGGCTTGGGCGTAGATAAAGTGACCACGATACTCGATTCCCTAGACGTGAATTACAACATAGAAGTGGGTTCTAATCATGGTAGAGCGTTGACAGAATTGAGGCTTGGACGTTCAGATGGATTTTTTATGGCATCAAAAAATAGCGAGCGAGATCGATACGCTGTTTTTTCTGAAACGGTTATGGTCAATCGGTGGGTTTGGGTCGTATTGAAGAAGAATATGGATCAGTTTGATCCAAGAAAAGATGTCTTTAAAAAAGAGGCTAGGGTAATGAGTTTACTCAATACCAACACTAACTATTGGTTGTTAAATAATGAATACAATACCTTACCGCATGCCGTGGATATACAAGGTCTTGTTGAAGCATTGGACTCAGGGCAAACGGATGCCGTTTTCGTCGCGGAAGTAGTGTTCCAGCATTATGTAGAAAACAGTGACAAATATCATATTATATTGGAAAAAGAAAAAGAGTTTGGTGTTTATATCTCCAACAATTTTTTGGAAAAATACCCAAGGTTCATGTTTGAATTAAACATAGCGATAAGAGCGCTGCGCTAAAGGCCCAAGCTAAAAGTCGACCCATACGGATGTTACAGAGACATACCGTTTTACCATAAATAATAGTAGGGTTGATAATGGTTATATTAAGCATGAATTATGCGTATAATCGGGGCGTCATCATTATCTCGTCAATAGGGCAAACATGTCACAAGAGCTACAAGAACAGCAAAACAACCCTCTACACGGTCTTAAATTAGAACAGTTACTTACCGAGCTGGTTGATTACTATGGTTGGGATATTCTCGATGCGGCTATGCGTATTAATTGTTTCCACACGAAGCCGACGATAGAAAGCAGTTTAAAATATTTACGCAAAACGGAATGGGCGAGAGAAAAGCTAGAGAACTTTTATCTATCACGTTTCAAGCGAATGCCTAAAGCGAGTGAAGAACAATTTAAGCTGCCTCCACGACAAAGAACCTACCCGTCAGGAATAGAACCACGCGACCCAATGCCACTCACAGTGGAATCGATTTTGTCATCACAAGCGAAGGCTGCTTCTTCCCACAAAGCGCGAGCTTCTGCTGGC
>NZ_JBNGCJ010000483.1:0-1280 GCF_049974785.1 Vibrio genomosp. F10 str. 9ZD137 | reverse complement strand
CACGCTTGGCATTTTTGGTTTGGGTCAAGTTTAGTGTTTAAGGCGTCCAAATTGAGTGTAGTGGTCGCGTGGGTCACACCTTAATTGGGCGTTAGCTAGCAGGGGTAACTCGTGAAAAAAATTGTAATCGTAGTTCTTTCACTATCACTTATTATAGTCGGTGGATATTACGGACTTAATGTCGTTAAAGAGAAGGCAACCGTTAGCCTCGATGCCGTTTTAGCGGAAGCAAAGGAATTTGCTAAAACTACAGATAAAGACGGTTGCATATTAGAATTTATTAAACAATATAAAAGTTGCGATGGCATTTCTTGTATTTCATCTGCTTCAATGTTTAATGCAATGTGTTTTGTTAACGCTGAAGGTGATTTATCTAAAACTTGCAAGCCCATAACAAATCCCAATGAAAAGGTAAATATGTATTCGGTGTGTGCTAAACATAAATTTGGTGAACAGGAATGTGATCATTTATATCGATTTTATGATGCAGTATGCGCAGATGCTAGCTAACAAGGCAATTAATCGGAACTAAAACAGTGGGTTACGTTTCGCTTCGCTACACATTTTAACCCACTGCTTTAGTCCGCTTATTGCGGCGTTATGTATATACAAGGAAAGTTTATAGTGACAAAAGTAGATTATACAAAGTACACCTTAGAAGATTTATTGGAATGCCAACAAAACATTGATAGAAATGCATACCCAGATAGAGCTAATGAAATAGATCTACTAATTAAGGACCGTCTCAAAAACAGAACCCCTCGAAGAGTCACAATGGCCGACGAAAATGGAAACATTGCTGCTATAAAAAAAGGCAGGGCCCCTTCCTTAGGGCAAGGGCTAAGCGAGCTAATCGGAGGTACGTTATTTGGTATAATATGGATAAGCACGACTGGAAACTCTGGCCCACAATACTGGAGTTTAATCGGGTATTTCGTCATTCTATCTTCCGTAATTGGTGGGGGTTACCATATTTATAATGCTTTAGCTAAAAATAGGTTTACAGCGCAAGACATTGTTTCTCCCAGTAAGGAACCAGACCCATTTAATAAATTAATGGGATTTGATAAAAACGACAACAACAAGTCTCAGTTTTGCACTGGTTGTGGCTCACCCGTTGAAATTACAGATAAGTTCTGTTCAAGCTGCGGGCAGAAAGCTCGCGCATAAATATACATAACAAATTACTTAAGTGGACGCTCAAACGCTCGGCACTCTCGGCTCAGAATTATGCAGGCTCGGGTAAGCTAATCATAAGCGCCACTTAGTAAGGCGTTAGG
>NZ_JBNGCJ010000482.1:0-6538 GCF_049974785.1 Vibrio genomosp. F10 str. 9ZD137 | reverse complement strand
AACGCGACTGTCTGAGCAGCCGATCCACAAGAAGCCGGGGTTTTGTCCTTCTTCGAGTTTAGTGAAATACTCGGGGCGCTCTGAGGTGATGGAATCCGACCATTTTGAATTGTTTTCAAAGAGCTGTTTAATTTCTGGCATCTTACTTCCCTTCTATCATTCGCCACACTATACACAATGTTACAATTTCTATCTGTTAAAATAGTGTCATACCGACTTGTCTAATGAGCTAAATCAAGAAATTTCACATACTTATAAAAGGCAGGTGCGGAAGGATTATTAAGATTAATGTTAATAAAGGTGAAAAATACTAACTTTATTTGATAAAGTGATGTGAATTGTTTTTGTATCAGCAGGGATCTGAATTTTGTTTGGAAATCGATTTGAAGACATGCGCTTAAAAGGCGACATATTTGGTGGTGTCACCACCGCTATCATTTCACTTCCTTTAGCGTTGGCATTCGGTGTCGCTTCAGGCGCTGGCGCGGAGGCTGGCTTATGGGGAGCGATTTTTGTTGGTTTTTTTGCCGCATTGTTTGGTGGTTCTACGAGTTTAATTTCAGAGCCTACCGGGCCAATGACGGTGATCATGACAGCCGTTTTGACCAGTATGATGGCGAAGTACCCAGAAACCGGAATGGCGATGGCATTTACCGTTGTCATGATGGCAGGGGCATTTCAGATCTTGTTAGGGACATTGAAACTTGGAAAATACATTACTTTAATGCCCTACAGCGTCATCTCGGGTTTTATGTCAGGCATAGGTGTTATTTTAATCATCTTGCAGCTTTCTCCATTATTGGGGTATGCCGCTCCTTCTGGTGGGGTGATAGGCACTTTAAATGCGCTTCCTGAAACGTTCGCCAATTTAAAATTCAGTGAGCTATTTTTAGGCCTTGCAACGCTTGCGATTTTGTTCTTTTTTCCAAAAAAATATCGAAAATACGTACCGGCTCAGCTAGTGGCGCTGATTGCGGTTACCCTAGTTTCAGTGGTTTTATTTGATGCCGATGACATTCGACGTATTGGTGTGATTCCTGCTGGTTTGCCTTCCCTGGTCATTCCTCATATTAACGCTGACATCTTCATGGAAATGGTGATTGATGCCCTAGTATTAGGAACGTTAGGGTGTATTGATACCTTGCTAACTGCGGTTATTGGCGACTCGTTAACGCGTAAAGATCATGACTCAGACAAAGAGCTAAGAGGTCAGGGGTTGGCGAACATGATTTCAGGCTTGTTTGGCGCATTGCCTGGCGCGGGAGCGACCATGGGGACTGTGACGAACATTCAGGTTGGCGCTCGTTCACCGCTTTCTGGCATTATTCGAGCTCTGGTACTGATGTTGGTCGTGCTGGTGGCTGGTGGATTGACAGAACCTATACCGATGGCCGTATTAGCGGGTATTGCGGTTTATGTCGGATTTAATATTCTCGACTGGAGTTTCATTCAGCGCGCCCACAAAGTCAGTGTACAGGGCATGGCGATCATGTATGGCGTCATGTTACTCACGGTATTTGTTGATTTGATTGTTGCGGTAGGTTTAGGTGTATTTATCTCCAATATCCTTATTATTGAGCGGTTAAGTCTAGAGCAAGCAAGACAAGTTAAAGCGATCAGTGATGCCGATGAAAATGATGTACCACTGACCGATAGTGAAAGAGGGTTGCTTGACCGAGCGAATGGTAAGGTTCTGTTCTTTTATCTATCAGGACCGATGATCTTCAGCGTATCAAAAGCGATCTCTCGCCAGCACAATAGTATCTCTGATTACGAAGTGATGATTTTGGACCTTACCGACGTCCCAATGATTGATGTCACGGTAGGACTGGCTCTTGAAAACGCAATTAAAGATGCAAAAGACGCCGAATGTGAAGTGTTACTGCTTTGTCCTAACGAACACACGCGCCGACAATTAGAGAAGTTTCATGTGCTTGATTTGGTCTCTCAAAACAATACCTATTCGTTCAGGTATGAGGCTCTAAAGGCCGCGTTAAAGCATGTAGATGTTGATGAAACCTCAGTGTCTCTCGTTTAGATAAGTGGTTTATTTCAGAAGATTGTACTGATTAATTACAAGGCGCTGCGATATTATTGCAGCGCCTTTGTTTTCTTATGCAGAGTGATAATTTATATTGGGTGTTGGGTTGAAAAACAGACGCATCGGCGTCATGTGTTAGCCATAAAACCAAAAGAGCAATGTCATATTATGTACGCATTAGAAATAGAACAGTTGCGAAAAACTTATGCCGGTGGGTTTGAGGCTCTAAAAGGCATCAGTTTAAATGTCAAAAAAGGGGATTTTTACGCCTTACTTGGTCCCAACGGTGCTGGCAAATCAACCACCATCGGTGTGGTTTCATCGCTAGTGAATAAAACCTCAGGTAAGGTCAAAGTCTTCGGTTTTGATATCGATAGCGATCTAGAGCTGGCTAAGCAAAACCTGGGTTTGGTTCCTCAAGAATTCAATTTTAATCCATTTGAAACCGTAGAGCAGATCGTTCTACAGCAAGCGGGTTACTACGGTGTTCCAAGAGTACTCGCCAAAGAAAGAGCGAAAAAGTACCTTTCTCAACTCGATTTATGGGAAAAACGCAGCGAACGTGCACGAAACCTATCGGGAGGCATGAAGCGCCGACTAATGATTGCCCGTGCGCTGATGCATGAGCCACAGTTACTGATACTCGATGAACCGACCGCGGGGGTTGATATAGAACTGCGTCGCTCCATGTGGGAGTTCTTAAAAAACATCAACAAAGAGCAGGGTATTACCATTATTTTGACCACGCATTACCTGGAAGAAGCGGAAATGCTGTGTCGTAATATTGGCATCATTAACCGAGGTGAGTTGATAGAAAACACCACGATGAAGGCGTTGTTAAATCAGCTCCAAGTCGAGACGTTTATTCTCGACCTTGAAGGTGTCACGGCATTAGATCCTTTGAGTGGTGTTAATTCACAACGATTAGACAATGGGTCACTTGAGATCGAACTGGATAAGTCTCAGGGTTTGAATCATGTCTTTAGTCAGCTGACCGAACAAGGTATCACAGTACTTTCTATGCGCAATAAAGCAAATCGTCTAGAAGAGCTCTTTGTTAATATCGTGAAAGATCAATCGAAAGCGTCATCGCAAAACCAAGCTTCACTTCAATCTCAAGCTTCAGCTAAAGCTAAAGCTAAGGAGCAATAATCATGTATCAGATTTATTGGACAGCGTTTTGCAGCTTAGTGACCAAAGAAGTGAATCGTTTTACCCGAATTTGGGTGCAAACGCTTGTACCGCCTGCAATAACAATGACACTGTACTTTATCATTTTTGGTAATCTTATCGGTGCGAGAATTGGTGAAATGAATGGCTTTAGCTACATGGAATACATCGTTCCTGGGCTTATTATGATGTCGGTCATTACCAATTCCTATTCTAATGTTGCCTCGTCGTTTTTTAGTGCCAAATTTCAAAAAAACATTGAAGAGCTATTAGTCGCGCCTGTACCAAACTATGTCATTATCGCGGGCTTCGTGATGGGCGGAGTCACCCGTGGGCTATTAGTGGGTGCGATTGTGACTTTTGTTTCTCTGTTCTTTGTGGATTTACAGGTTGAACATTGGGGGATCATTGTCATGACGGTGTTTTTAACGTCGGTGGTGTTCGCTCTTGGCGGATTGATCAATGCCGTGTTTGCTAAAACCTTTGATGATATTTCGATTATCCCAACCTTTATTTTGACGCCATTAACCTATTTAGGGGGGGTATTCTATTCCATCAGCTTACTACCCGAATTTTGGCAAAGCGTGTCAAAAATAAATCCAATTGTGTATATGGTTAATGCATTTCGATACGGATTCTTAGGGGTGTCAGACGTTGATATCGTGACTTCTTTTGGGGTTTTAATCGCGTTTGTTATTGGGCTTTATGCGGTAGCGCATTACCTGGTGACTCGAGGCATTGGTTTAAGAAGCTAGAGCTGGCTTTTTTCCATCGGTATCTTCTGCTTCTATGAAAAAGGTCGACATAACATGTCGACCTTTTTGAGTGCTTTCAGGCAGTTTATTCTGATTCAGCAGTCTGAGTATCTTGGCTTTGCTCATCTTTGTTAATGGACTTGTTGTCTGCTTTGGTCTCTGTGACTAAATCGACAACTTGATTATCGATGAGTCGAGCTTGCCCTAAGAAGGCAGACATCAGAATGACAGCTTGAACGGTGTCATTTGTGATGGTTTGCAGAGTGTGAGCATCACGGATGAAAATCTCATCAGGTTGCAGACCGGCCGCACGCAATTGATCGCTCGCATCTTCAATGAGTGAATCGTAATCGTTACGTCCGCCACGAATCGCGCTACTTACCCAGCGCATCGTACGCGCCACGACAGGTGCACGTTGGCGCTCATCAATGGTCAATAGACCGTTACGGGAACTCATCGCCAAGCCATCCATTTCACGAACCGTAGGGACGCCGATGATTTGTGTATCTATGGCGAGATCGGTCGTCATTTGACGAATGACCGCCAACTGTTGGAAGTCTTTTTCGCCAAAACAAGCGAAGTCAGGCTGAACAATATTAAACAGCTTAGTCACGATGGTTGCTACGCCACGAAAATGCCCAGGGCGAGATGCACCTTCTAGCATGGTTGAGAGAGTCGGCACTTCAACAGAGGTTTGCTTGTCTAAGCCTTGTGGATACATCACTTCAGGCGTTGGGGTAAAGACCAGTTCAACGCCTTCTGCAGCAAGTTTAGCCACATCGTCTTCGAGTGTTCTTGGGTAGTTAGCCAGATCATCGGCGCGTTCAAATTGCATCGGGTTGACAAAAATACTGACGACCACAATATCGGCATGCTCACGAGCGTTTTTAACCAGTGTGATGTGTCCTTCATGCAGGTTTCCCATTGTAGGGACAAAAGCGACGCTCCGACCATCGCGTTTGTATTGCTTTATCTGTTCTCTAACGTGTGCGATTTCAGAAAAAATATTCATAGTAGAACTCCCTAGGCGATAGTATGCGCTTCATCAGGGAAAGCGCCACTTTCCACGTCACGGATATATTTTGCTACCGCTGAACGCATGTCACCAGTTTCAGCAAGGAAGTTTTTCGAGAACCTAGGCATGTAATTGGCTGAAATACCGAACATATCGTGCATCACTAGAATTTGTCCGTCAGTCACATTACCAGCACCAATACCGATAACAGGAACGTCAAGAACTTGAGTGATACGCTCAGCAAGCCCTGCGGGAACACACTCAAGCAGGACAATTTGAGCACCAGCCTGTTGCAAGGCTAGGGCATCTTTGACCATACGATCGGCATGTTCTTGATCGCGACCTTGAACTTTATAACCACCAAAAATATTCACAGACTGAGGGGTGAGGCCTAAGTGAGCACAAACAGGCACCGCACGCTCTGTCAGCATCTTAACGGTATCGACTAACCAGTCGCCACCTTCAATCTTCACCATGTTGGCACCGGCTTGCATAAGCTTTGCTGCGCTCTCACAAGCCTGTTCTGGAGTGGCATAACTCATGAATGGCATATCAGCCATTAACAAGCTGTTTGGGCTACCAGCGCGAACACAGCGCGTGTGGTAAGCAATATCTTCAACTGTGACGGGTAACGTATCACTTTTACCTTGTAAAACCATGCCCAGTGAATCACCAACCAGCAGTACGGGCATCTCTTGGCTTTCAAATAGCTGTGCAAAACTGGCGTCATATGCGGTAGAGGTTGCGAATTTACGACCTTCTTGTTTGCATTTAATTAGGTCGTTGATTGTGATTTTTTTCATCAGTTTTCCTTACAAGGCGTTGGCTATGATTGCCAAGTTCTGAGCCCGTTAAGATCCACTTTATTCAGCAGTTCTTGCAGCTCTGTCCCATCTGGGAGGGTTAAATTTGGTGCGATTTCTGCGAGCGGGTAGAGAACAAACTCACGCTCTTTCATTCCATAATGAGGAACGACAAGACGCTCGGAATCGATCACTTCATTGCCATAAAGAATGATGTCTAGATCTAAAGTTCGCGGACCCCAACGATCATCTTTACGGACGCGCCCTTGCTCTTGCTCGATTGCTTGTGTGCAATCGAGTAATTCAAATGGCGTTAATTGTGTTTCTATTGCAACCACAGCGTTGATATAGTCAGGTTGATCTTGAGGCCCCATCGGGCTGCTGCTATAAAGTTGTGATGCGCTCAGTTTTGATGAATTAGGCAGGTGCTTTAACGCCTCGATGGCGTCGTTCGCTTGGCCTACAGGGTCGGCAAGATTACTGCCGACCGCAATGTACGCGATCACCATTATTCAGGTTTGCTCTTTTTCTTACGATTATTTTTACGACGGCGATAAGGCGTTTTGGACCCTGTTTCTTCAAGTTCAGCTGCCATCGTTTGGCGGGTATTGCG
The DNA here is from genome assembly GCF_049974785.1 of Vibrio genomosp. F10 str. 9ZD137. Taxonomy (NCBI): domain Bacteria; kingdom Pseudomonadati; phylum Pseudomonadota; class Gammaproteobacteria; order Vibrionales; family Vibrionaceae; genus Vibrio; species Vibrio genomosp. F10. The sequence goes on along the minus strand of NZ_JBNGCJ010000482.1, from coordinate 141 downwards.
ACTTGCACTTTGGAAGGTTGCCCACCAAGTCGCGAGTTCTTTGGTTTGTCCTCCTTCCACTTCCCCACGCATTTCTAGGAAATCGTAACCCGCACGGAACTTATTTAATTCTGTTAATCTAAATAGATCGGAAGAGCGGGT
>NZ_JBNGCJ010000481.1:0-3049 GCF_049974785.1 Vibrio genomosp. F10 str. 9ZD137 | reverse complement strand
GTCGGTGCACGAATCGCCGTAACACCCAAGCCAAGTTGCTCAAGGTTCTGAGCGGCTGACAGAGCCTGATCACAACCACCTATGATGATCGGATTGATTGGGGTCTGCGTTTCTATAACTTGCTCAAACCCGCTCAGTTGATCATTCAGAATCGATTTTAGATTGAACAGTTTTTCTCTACGCCAGTGCTGCGTTTGAATCATATGTAAAGCATGAGATAAAGCATAAGCTTGTGCGGGTGGTATCGCGGTTGAATAGACATGGTGCCGAGCAAACTGGGTGAGGTAATCGCCCACATCGCTATCACAAAGAATCGCTGATCCTGATAAACCAAACGCCTTACCGAAGGTCACAATAAGAATGTTGGGCTTTACCTGGTGGATATCACAACTGCCTTTCCCTTCATCCCCTAATACGCCAATCCCATGGGCGTCATCTATGGCTAACCAAGCGGTTTCACCGATCAGATTCGAGATGGATTGCAGTGGCGCTTTATCGCCATCCATACTAAACACACCTTCGGTAACAACCAATTTATTCGCTGTTTCGCTCATCGGATCCTTTAGTAATGAAGCCAAATGATCGGTATCGTTATGTCTAAATCGACGCATTGCAGCGGGTGACAGCATTCCCGCCTCCATCAGCGAAGCGTGGTTTAGCTTATCTTGATAAACAACATCGGATTTTTCTAACAATGTGAATAACAGCGCTTGATTCGCACTGAACCCCGATGAAAAGAGTATGGCTCGCTCAAAACCCAACCACTCACACAGCGCCCGTTCAAAATTCTGATGGGCGGGTGTAAAACCTGTCACAAGGGGTGAAGCGCCACTGCCACACCCATAAATATCCAGGCCTTTGTGCCAAGCTTGAATCAGTTCACTATCGTTCGCTAACCCTAAATAATCATTACTGGAAAAGTTGATCAGTCGTTGATTATTTCGAGTCAGCTCTGCGGTGTTTCCATTCAGCGTCGGTAACAAAGATCGAGTCAAGCTTTGTGAACGCCTTATGTGCAGTGCTTTCTCTATTCTGCTGTTAAAGCCTTGGTTCATAGAGATTACACTGACGCTTCGTAAAACAAGTCGTCTTTTGTCGGGCGAGAAGCAACGCGCTCTGTCACGCGATCAAGTAATTCACTCTCTTGAATCTCATCGGGTTTTTGAACCACTTGCTGGCTATTAATGCCCAGTTTCTTAAATAGCTGCATATCGCTGTCTTCACCTGGATTTGGCGTGGTCAGTAGCTTGCATCCGTAAAAAATAGAGTTTGCACCGGCCATAAAGCACAGAGCTTGCATTTGCTCGTTCATCCCTTCACGCCCAGCCGACAGGCGAACCGCAGACTTTGGCATCATAATTCTGGCAACAGCGATTAAGCGTATGAAGTCAAATGGGTCAACATCATCGACTTCTTCAAGGGGGGTCCCTTTTACTTTAACCAACATGTTAATTGGCACACTCTCTGGTTGCACTGGAAGGTTCGCCAGCTCAACAAATAAGCCTGCGCGATCATTGGTGCTCTCGCCAAGGCCGATAATGCCGCCAGAGCAGATTTTCATTCCTGCGTCACGAACATGAGACAAGGTATCCAAACGATCTTGATAGGTTCGGGTGGTAATGATGTTTCCATAGAATTCTGGCGATGTATCCAAATTATGGTTGTAATAATCAAGGCCAGCGTCAGCCAGTACTTTTGCCTGTTTAGGCTCTAGCATGCCAAGGGTCATGCAGGTCTCTAGCCCTAGCTCTTTGACACCTTTGATCATTTCGGTCAGGTGCGGCATGTCGCGTTCTTTCGGATTTTTCCACGCGGCGCCCATACAGAAACGAGTTGAGCCCGCTTGCTTGGCTTTCTGCGCGGCATCCAGTACCCGGTCTACTTCCATCAAACGTTCTTTCTCTACACCGGTTTGATAACGAGCGCTTTGTGGACAGTATTTACAATCTTCTGGACAAGCGCCCGTCTTAATAGAGAGCAAAGTACTGACTTGGACATGATTATGCGGCTGAAATTCCCGATGAACGAGCTGTGCTTCAAACAACAGATCCATGAATGGTTTTTGCATTAATTGCTGAACTTCTGCATGAGTCCAATCGTGACGTATTTGCACAGCGCTTTCCTTATTAAGTAATTCATCATTATTGTTATGGATACTTGGCTAGTGTACTGATAAGCGATAGACTGTCAACAACATAAAAACAAACAAGTTTACACTTGTACAAAAAACAAACAGAGAGTTTCTTTGCATGGATCTAAACTTCGATAAAAATCATATTTGGCACCCCTACACTTCGACCATTAACCCTTTAACCTGTTATCCGGTAGTGGGCGCTGAAGGTGTATTTATTGAATTGGAGACAGGAGAACAATTGGTGGATGGTATGTCTTCCTGGTGGTCGACGATTCACGGCTACAATCACCCTCATTTAAACCAAGCGGCGCATAACCAGATCGACAAGATGTCTCATGTCATGTTTGGAGGCATGACTCACAACCCGGCTATTGAACTGTGTAAGAAGCTTGTTCGCTTAACTCCCCCTAATTTAGAGAAAGTGTTTTTGGCCGATTCCGGCTCTGTTGCGGTTGAAGTCAGTTTAAAAATGGCGCTGCAATACTGGCATGCGAAAGGTCAGCCGAAATCAAAGTTCCTAACCCTACGCGATGGCTACCATGGGGATACATTTGCCGCAATGTCGGTAACCGACCCTGTTAACTCAATGCATTCTCTATATAAAGGATTCTTACCCGAGCATATTTTCGCGGACTCGCCAAAAATCGGATACTGGCAAGAATGGGATGACTCAGATCTCGATGATTTCAAACTCAAGCTAAGGGAACACCACAACGATGTAGCCGCGGTAATCCTGGAGCCCATCGTTCAAGGTGCAGGGGGAATGAGAATGTATCACCCTGAGTATTTGAAAGGCGTGCGTAAACTTTGCGATGAATATGGGGTGCTGTTGATTTTAGATGAAATCGCCACGGGCTTTGGCCGCACTGGCAAGTTGTTTGCTTGCGAACATGCTCAGATTGAGCCAGATATACT
>NZ_JBNGCJ010000480.1:0-5728 GCF_049974785.1 Vibrio genomosp. F10 str. 9ZD137 | reverse complement strand
GACTGTGGATGCCGCCACCAGCACGTCGCTGATACAGACGCGATAAAAAAGCTTCAACGCTCCGTGAATATACAGGGATCATTGTCATCATTGGCCTAAATCAAGCGGAGATTAGTTGGGGATTATTGAGCTTTTATCTGGAAATTACGTAGAAAGCCATTCATCCAGCACCGCGATAAACTTAGGGTGAGTCAGGTACCCAATTGTCCGTTTTTACCGCGCAAATCTCCTATAGCCACAACACTGCCACTGCCCATCACTTTCTCCCACATACAAAAAGCCCCGCAAACGCGAGGCCCTGTTCATTCTTACGCCAATTTCAACTTACTGAATAGTTCAGTCCATTCGGGTAATAACGGTGTGATCGTCATCCACAAAAGCCACATAGTCGCCATGATAGATAAACACCCGACCACGCCCTTCAACGATACACGCAAGCTGTGGGTTCAAATCTTCTTCAAGATCTTTACTTTGATACGTGCCGGTATCAGTGATCACACCGCGGAATGTAGGCAAAAATCCATAGCTGCGCTTGGCTTGATCAATCAGGCTCAATTCGCTGGCGGTAGAGAAGTAAGATGGGATTGGACCAGCATCTTCGATAAACATCGTTTTCAGTTCTTCAAAAGCGGTAATCACCAGCCAGTCGATGCCGTTAACGTGATGGATAAACATTGTTTATAAATACCTAGTTTCTCGATAATTCTGATGCGCAGATTCTAACACTATCAGGAGGCTGAACGTAGCAGAAATTGAGTGGCTAAAGGCGGTAGTTCTGTGCTATTTCCAAACAGTTACTCGCTCAACTTGAAACATTTTTTATCCTAAAATGCGTACGCCCCAAAATCTGAATTGAAATTATCACTTCTCGTTTGCATGACAAAAATAGTGTTTGGCAAAGCAAGATCTGCTCCTGTTTATCCAAGAAAAGTGTTCATGCAAGAAAAGAGTGTAACGCTGATGACTGGGATATTTATGAGAGGTACAAAGAAAGTAAAGTAAAGGAAAGGAAAGGAATACATTAAGCCAGTAACCCAATTAGGACTACTGGCTTTTTTATGAGTATTGTTACCGCTATGTCACTTGATTTAAAGGTGATTCAGTAACTTCGCTAAACATGCTCATCATTTCCAATTAGAGTGTTAGCTAGGCCTGAAAAAATCAAACCTACAGTGCGGCTTTCTTCGCTTCTGCAATCCAAGCATCAAACGTGTTTTGGTTTGCTTTAATCCAACCATTAACGTGTGCTTCGATATCAGCAGAGCTGTTTTTCCCTTTGCTCATCATCATGTTCTGAGCACTAACATCGTTGATGTTAAGTTTGATGATTTCGAAAAGCTTAGCTGCTGCAGGGTTGTTCGTAGCAAACTCTTTGTTGGCAATAATACGCATTGAGTTCATTTCAAAGCCGTAGTTTTTACCATTAGACAAAGTAGTATCTACGTCCGAACGCTCACCTGGAAGTGAAGAAAATGGCACTTCTAGCCATACTACATCTTCGTTAGGAACCAAGACACCACTCACCCAGTAAGGCGTCCAAGTGTAGTAAAGGATTGATTCACCCTTCTTATAACGTGAAATAGTATCTGCGATGATCGCTGCATAATTACCTTGATTATGAGTCACCGTATCGTCCAATTTGAATGCCGAAATTTGGTGTTCGATGACCATCTCACAACCCCAACCTGGGTTACAGCCCGTCAGATCTGCTTTGCCATCGCCGTCAGCATCAAACAGCTTCGCGATTTTTGGATCAGTCAGTTGACCAATGTTAGTGATGTTGTATTTTTCAGCCGTTTTCTTATCGATAAGGTAACCTTGAGCGGCACCACTGACATATTGGCCTTCACGGTAGAATTTGTCATCGCCGCCCGCCATTGTGTATTTATCAGCATGAAGCGGGAACCAACCTACTGTTAGGAAGGTCGCGTCACCTTTTGCGATAGAGGTGTAACCTACGTTATAGTCCACTTCTTGGGTTGATTTCACATCGTAGCCTAGCGCCTCTAGAGCACGATTGACAATCAACGTTTGGAATGTTTCTTCCGCTACAGACGATTGAACGGGCTGAACAGATACACCTTCACCCGGTAAGCTTGCTGCCCACACGTTAGTCGATACTGCTAATGTAGAAACGATGCTAACTGCAAGTTTGCTCTTCCATGAATTATTCATTGGTGTTTTTCCTCAATTGTAGTTCTGATTTTTTACCGCGATTAATCGCATTAAGCACAAGAGAAACAGGCCCCATGCGATACCACCGTAATTTTGTATTACCTGCATTTACCCCTAGCACTTGGGTAATGCGGTCAAGCAGGATTGCTAGAATAACGATACCTAAACCACCCACAGCGGCCAGTCCCATATCTAAACGGCCGATACCTCTCAGGACCATTTGACCTAAACCACCCACTGCGATCATTGATGCGATAACCACCATAGACAGCGACAACATCAGTGTTTGATTCACACCTGCCATTATGGTTGGTAGTGCAAGTGGTAACTGGATTCGGTATAGCATCTGCTTTTTGTTTGCACCGAATGAATGACCCGCTTCGATCAACTCTTCCGGGACTTGCTGAATACCTAAGATGGTTAAACGTACCACTGGCGGAAGTGCGAATATGATGGTAACTACCACACCCGGTACGTTACCAATACCAAACAACATAACGATTGGTACGAGATAAACAAAAGCAGGTGTAGTTTGCATGGCATCCAGAATTGGACGCACAAATTTGGCGGCAGTATGACTTCGGGCGAGCCAGATCCCCATAGGTAAACCTATCAATAAACAGAAGAATACCGATGTCATAACCAGTGAAAGTGTGGTCATCGCTTCAGACCAAGCGCCAATTAAGCCGATGAAAGTCATGGAAACGGCTGTAACCACACCCAACTTGAGGTTTGAAAACTGCCATGCGACCAAAAATAAAATGATCAACATGAACGGGGCTGGCGTAGACACTAAGGCTGTTTCAAATGAACTTAAAATTAAATCGATAGGGATGCGAATTGCCTGAAACAACGGTCGCCCGTGTTCAACTAACCAATTCAAACCAGATTCAACCCATGTGTCGACGGGCAGCACTGCTTCAGCAAAAGGGTTAAGTGGATCGAAAGGTGTAGCTTCTACCGTTTCACTGCTTAGCCAACCCGCTGATGAAGAGGTATTAGCCGCTTGACCCCAAGGATCACTTGATGGCTGAGCGGCAGGTGCAGACTGCGACCATGGATCATTGTTTGTTTGTTCAGACGACATGATCTACCCCTTATCCAATGTTTGTAACAGTCGTGACTTAGTTACCACGCCAAAGTAATTACCTTGCTCATCCACAACAGGAACTGAGTAAGGAACACCACCAACTAAACCAAGCACATCATTGATTGGTAAATCAGGGTTGAGAGTCAATCCATCATCGAGCTGCGCGCTGACGAGTGATTTGTTCTCTTTGTGAGCTTTGCGAAGGGAGTCGATAGAAACAATGCCGGAATAAAGACTGCTCTTATCAACAACGATGCCGTATTCACGGTCGTTATCCATCAAAATTTGTAGAGCAGACGCTGGGCCGTCGTGTTCTGATTTTTTAAATACCGCAGCGGGTTTCTTACGCGCAATGTCTTTCACAGTAAGAACACTGGCTACATTAACACTGCGGAAGAAAGCTTCGACATAATCGTTCGCTGGGTTGTTAAGAATTTCGTCTGGGGTACCGACTTGAACCACTTCACCATTTTGCATGATGGCAATACGGTCACCGATTCTCATCGCTTCATCCAAATCATGTGAGATAAAAACAACCGTTCGTTTGTCGTCATTTTGAAGACGAATGAGTTCGTCTTGCATTTCAGTACGAATCAAAGGATCAAGTGCAGAAAAGGCTTCATCCATCAGCAATATATCTGGGTCACAAGCTAGAGCACGAGCCAAACCAACACGTTGCTTCATACCACCAGACAGTTCATCAGGGTAAGATTCTGCATACGGGCCAAGACCGACTCGCTCCAACGCTTCAAACGCTGATTGCTTCCGTTTTTCAACTTCGACACCGGCGATCTCAAGACCGAACGCTGCGTTCTCGATAACCGTCATGTGTGGCATCAAAGCGAAGTTTTGAAAAACCATGGAGATGTTGTTGCGGCGAACTTCGCGGAGTTCCTCTTCTGAGATGTGGGCAATGTCTTTTCCTCGAAGAAGCACATTACCTTGGGTAGGTTCAATCAAGCGGTTAAGAAGGCGTACTAGGGTTGATTTGCCAGATCCTGACAGTCCCATTATGACGAAAATCTCGCCTTCTTTGATGCTAAGAGAAACATCGTTAACGCCGATCGTTAGACCTGTTTCTTCGAAAACTTTATCTTTGTCCGCGCCTTCATTAATCATTGTAAAAGCACGGTCGGTGTCTTCACCAAACACCTTGTACAGTCCCTTAACTTCTAGTATGGGATCCATGTAATCTAATCCTTTCTTAGTTATCTAACTATTATTTACGCTTACAAATGGTCACCTAAGCCAAAACAGTTAGTACTCTAAGCAATCAACGGGTGGAAATCAAGGGCTTGCGTTCGGTAAAAAAGAGAGATAATCCATAAGCAGCTAACAAAAAAAATATTCGCCACCAAACAAAAGCGAAATAAATCAATCTCTTAAATTAAAGTAAAATAAAACACACCCCAAAACAGGATTTTTCTTAGCGGATATATTAATAAGTATTTAAACTCATTAGAGTGTTTAATGAACTAAATAGACCAAAAATGCCAAAAATTGATTTGTACACGAATTATTTGACTACACATTAACAATACACAAGTTAATGCTGCAGACGAAGTCTTGCCTTTTCGTACTCGCCACAAAATTTGATTAGTAACCTGTTCACCTTACCTCTCTAAAAAATGTGGCCTAGCTAAAAACTAGACCACCTTTTTACTAGGTAACAGGCAAGCCCTCCCCCCTGTTTATCGCCAGTCGTCGTACTCTACGACTAATGTCTAACTGTCTGAGACTATTTGTTTTTTTGGGTTTGATATAAGGTACTAGCAACTAAATGTTAATGAATTTTTAATTATAAGTTGACGCATTGTTTGCGCTTCTGCGTGAGTCAATAACGTTTGTTGGAATAACACGCCTTAGAGTGTGAACGAAAGGAATCAAAATGAGCAGTACTTTAGAATCCGTACATATACAAACAGATAAGCCTCAAGCCAATGAGGATGAACTCACTTATGAACAGCAACATAAACCAAGATCGGAATTTGATTCCCGCGAACAGTATTTAGAACACGAATTACAAATCATGTCGCCTAAACGCTGGCGTCCCAATTTGCCGTTTAAAGATTATCGATTCGAAATAGAAGATACCATCCCAGCGATGGCGGCGACCATTGGTAAGATTGTGATGGTGGGTGCCATTGCAGCCACCTTTGCCGGGGCGCTAGGGTTAAATGAAGGCTTCATTTTAGAAAATGTCCGTTATGAACTACTCATCGCCTCTGTTTTCATCATTCTTTTCTCTGGCTTTTTATTGCCGACCGCGAACCTCGCAGGTACACACGGCCCACTCATTCCTTTAATTCCGATTGTCGTTGCAGCAGGCGGACACCCTATGGCCTTTGGGTTGTTGATTGGCGCTTTTGGCTTAATCTTAGCCATCAGTAAAGGTGGCAGCATGTTGGCCAACCTCACCAGTAAAGGCGTATGTGGCGGTTTACTGCTCTACCTCGGCTTTGT
>NZ_JBNGCJ010000479.1:0-2047 GCF_049974785.1 Vibrio genomosp. F10 str. 9ZD137 | reverse complement strand
CGCTCTTCCGATCTGAAGTGAAAATCCAGGCGCCCTGTTTTTGCTCAATTTGTTCTTGGAACTTATCGGCAACCGAAAGCGGCGTAATGTGCAGAGTGAAATGGCGCGGCGTGGTATCAAACCAGTAGGAGTAACCCGTTATCGACACATCACAGACGCGTTCGAGCCTTGCCTTGATGAGATTGGCACGCTCAAAGGCGGTATCGAGCAATTGGCTTCGACCTAATGCGAGTTTTAGCACTTCAATGGCAAAATCTAATGCGTCTTGTAAACGGCGTAGTTCGCGGGCAATGATTGGAGAGCCGACCGCTTCACGCCAGTTACCGCGGAAGTTCGCATCGCCAAGAACAATCCGCAGATCCATGGCAGATTGAACGAGACTGTCGCCCACTTTTTGCAGTTGTCGCATATCTTTCGCTTCTGTTCGGTAGGCGATTTCTATGTCTTTAGCCAACTCTTGAACCTGTCGGCTTGACACTGATTGACCAAAATATTGGCTTGCGATGTCAGGCAATTGGTGCGCTTCATCAAAAATGAACACTTCAGCCTCTGGGATCAGCTCTCCAAAACCTGTCTCTTTGATAGCCAAATCGGCAAGAAACAAGTGATGGTTCACCACCACAACATCTGAATCCATCGCTCTTTTTCTGGCTTTGAGTACAAAACAGTCCGTATAGCTTGGGCACTCTTTTCCAAGGCAATTATCATTGGTTGATGTAATGGTCGGAATAATAGGGCTGTCTTCAGCGATTTCATCACAATCCCCTAAATCACCACTTTTAGTTTGCGATACCCAGCTGCGCACTTTGATTAATTGAGTGAGTAACGTCGGATCTGCGGTATTGGTGTGGCTTTCGACCATTTGACGACTCAAGCGATCTAAACAAAGATAATTTGAGCGACCTTTGAGCAGCGCCACTTGACCATAAAACCCAAGGGCTTCAACCATTAAGGGTAAGTCTCGGTGAAAGAGTTGTTCTTGAAGGTTTTTAGATCCGGTACTGATGATCACTTTCTTACCGCTGAGCAATGCGGGAACAAGATACGCAAAGGTCTTTCCCGTCCCCGTACCCGCCTCAACGACCAGTTGACTCTGCTGCGCAATTGCCTCATAGACAGCTTGTGCCATATCGAGTTGGGGTTGCCGTGGTTGAAAGCCGGGAATCGCTTTACCCAGCGCACCATCAGCAGAGAAGGTTTTTAAAATCATGTGAATAAACTGGCAAAAAGAGATGAATGGATTATGTCAGTTTTAGTGAGCCGGCGCGAATCAGATTGTGATCCTCGCCGGAGGTGTTTGCTAAATCTTAGGAGGGCCTATTTTCTATTTAGGTATCGAGAGAGCCAAGCTGGTCCATCGAATCCGTTGTCTTCATTTAACATAGCTTTGGCAGCATCAGCCGGAGACGCTTTGCTTTCCCACATTTCTGTCAAAACTGTTTCGTTGATTTCGCTATCCCCCATAAGGGCATTGACTCGTTCAACATACAATTTACGCGCTAGCAATTCTTTATCCATATACAGCACCTCTATTACTTCTAACGATAGAATCGACAACAACAAAGAATAAACCTAGCTTCTTGGCAACATCTTTTGTTGAAACATAGTCGATAATAGATTAATTATAGCAGGTATATTGAGGGTTACGTCACCGTTCACGGAACCTGAAATTAGTTTTAAGCCCAAAAAAATAATTAATGGAAGCAAACCACAAATGGAAAAAAAAACACTCCTAACCCACAGCAAAGATGCACCTGGGCTGATCTCAAAAATCACCAATATTTGTTACAAACATCAACTCAATATCATCCATAACAATGAGTTTGTAGATAACACCAGTGGGCATTTCTTTATGCGTACTGAGTTGGAAGGCTACTTTAACGATCAAACATTGCTCGCCGACCTTGACCAAGCGCTTCCTGAGGGCACAAAACGTCGTTTAGTCAGCTCTACCCGCAAGCGTATTGTTATTCTCGTGACCAAAGAATCTCACTGCTTGGGTGATATTCTAATGAAGAACTACGATGGCAGTTTAGATGTCGACATT
>NZ_JBNGCJ010000478.1:0-4112 GCF_049974785.1 Vibrio genomosp. F10 str. 9ZD137 | reverse complement strand
CCTACGTGTCGGTGCAGCTGTTGGTGCTGGTGCTGGTAACGAAGAGCGCGTTGCTGCTCTTGTTGAAGCGGGTGTAGACGTTCTACTCATCGACTCATCACACGGTCACTCTGAAGGCGTACTTAACCGTATTCGTGAAACTCGTGCTGCATACCCTGATCTACAAATCATTGGAGGTAACGTAGCAACAGGCGCTGGCGCTCGTGCTCTTATCGAAGCCGGTGTCAGTGCGGTTAAAGTGGGTATCGGCCCGGGTTCAATTTGTACGACTCGTATCGTTACGGGTGTTGGTGTTCCGCAAGTAACAGCCATCGCAGACGCAGCTGAAGTAGCGAACGAATACGGTATTCCAGTCATTGCAGATGGCGGTATCCGCTTCTCTGGCGATATCTGTAAAGCTATCGTTGCTGGCGCATCTTGTGTGATGGTTGGATCAATGTTCGCGGGTACTGAAGAAGCACCGGGTGAAGTTATCCTTTACAACGGTCGTTCTTACAAGTCATACCGTGGTATGGGGTCTCTTGGCGCTATGTCTCAAGGTTCTTCTGACCGTTACTTCCAATCTGATAACGCTGCAGACAAGCTTGTTCCAGAAGGTATTGAAGGTCGCATCGCATATAAAGGCCGTTTGAAAGAAATCGTACATCAGCAAATGGGCGGTCTTCGCTCAAGCATGGGTCTAACAGGTTCTGCGACTGTTGAAGATATGCGTACTAAAGCTGAATTTGTTCGTATTTCTGGAGCAGGTATGGCCGAATCTCACGTGCATGATGTTCAAATTACAAAAGAAGCACCTAATTACCGTCTAGGTTAATGGTAGGTTCGTTGAGGCTATTTCAGTGATGAAGTCGCCCTGCGAAAACGATTGCCTTACCGCTTGAAGACTTAATAAGAGGCGAGTAAACTCGTCTCCGTTTCATTATTTAGCTAATAAGATTACCTCAAATGACTAAAAATATTCATGACCAACGTATTCTGATTCTGGATTTCGGCTCTCAATATACGCAGCTTGTTGCTCGTCGTATTCGTGAAATCGGTGTTTACTGTGAACTTTGGAGCTGGGACGTAGAAGAAGCGGATATTCGTGAATTCAATCCAGACGGTATCATCCTATCTGGTGGCCCTGAAAGTGTAACGGAAGAGAACTCTCCACGTGCACCTCAGTACGTATTTGATTCAGGTGTTCCTGTATTCGGTATCTGCTACGGCATGCAAACTATGGCTGAGCAACTTGGCGGTAAAGTAGCAACGTCTACTGAACGCGAGTTCGGCTACGCTGCTGTACAAGTAACTGGTGAATCTGCACTTTTCGCTGACCTTGAGACGACTCAAGATGTTTGGATGAGTCACGGTGACAAAGTAGTTGAGATTCCAGCTGATTTCACAAAGATCGCTGAAACAGACACTTGCCCATACGCTGCAATGGCAAACGAAGAGAAGAAGTACTTCGGTGTTCAATTCCACCCAGAAGTAACACACACTAAAAACGGCCTGAAAATGCTTGAGAACTTCGTTCTTAACGTATGTGGTTGTGAAGGTCTGTGGACTTCAGCTTCAATCATTGAAGATGCAGTTGCACGTATTAAAGAACAAGTAGGTGACGACGAAGTTATCCTTGGTCTTTCTGGTGGTGTTGATTCATCTGTAGTTGCGATGCTTGCTCACCGCGCTATCGGCGACAAACTAACCTGTGTATTTGTTGATAACGGCCTTCTTCGTCTAAACGAAGGTGAGCAGGTTATGGAGATGTTCGGCAACAAGTTTGGCCTAAACATCATCAAAGTAGATGCTGAGCAACGTTTCCTTGATGCTCTTGAAGGCGAAGCTGAACCAGAAGCGAAGCGTAAGATCATTGGTCACGTATTCGTAGATATCTTCGATGAAGAGTCTAAGAAACTGAAGAATGCTAAATGGCTTGCTCAGGGTACTATCTACCCAGACGTAATCGAGTCTGCTGCATCTAAGACAGGTAAAGCACACGTAATCAAATCTCACCACAACGTTGGTGGTCTTCCTGATGATATGGAAATGGGCCTTGTTGAGCCTCTACGTGAGCTGTTTAAAGATGAAGTACGTAAGATCGGTCTAGAGCTTGGTCTTCCATACAACATGCTTTACCGCCACCCGTTCCCAGGTCCAGGTCTAGGTGTTCGTGTACTTGGCGAAGTGAAGAAAGAGTACTGTGATCTACTACGTCGCGCAGATGCTATCTTCATTGAAGAGCTTCACGCTGCTGACCTTTACCACAAAGTATCTCAAGCATTCACGGTATTCCTACCAGTACGTTCAGTTGGCGTAATGGGCGATGGTCGTAAGTACGATTGGGTTGTATCGCTACGTGCTGTAGAAACTATCGACTTCATGACTGCTCACTGGGCACACCTACCATATGACTTCTTAGGTAAGGTTTCTAACCGTATCATCAATGAAGTCGATGGCATCTCTCGTGTTGTTTACGATATTTCAGGTAAGCCACCTGCAACTATCGAATGGGAATAATCTTTCAATAGATTAGGTCTATCAGAATAGGAAAGCCTCGTGATGTTATTGCGAGGCTTTTTTTGGCTCTATCTTTCTTATGATCGAACTGCAATCTTAGTTTTCGTTAACGACATTTCCTTTTTATAGCACTCAGGATTAAACTCCGCGTGTAAATTTTATAACTATTTTTTAAAAGGTAAGTGAGATGTCAACGAAACTAGCAAACCCTGCGCCCCTTGGATTAATGGGGTTTGGTATGACAACCATCCTGCTAAACATCCATAATGCGGGATTTTTTCCTATGGATTCAATGATTCTAGCGATGGGAATCTTTTATGGCGGATTGAGCCAAGTTATCGTGGGCACAATGTGTTTCAAACGTGGTGACACGTTCGGTACAACTGCGTTTACTTCTTACGGCCTATTCTGGTTGTCTTTGGTTGGTTTAATCGTGATGCCTTACATGGGCCTACCTGCAAGCCCTGCAGCATTCATGGGTTGGTACCTACTACTATGGGGCATCTTCACAGGCTTCATGTTCATCGGCTCTCTATGCTACCCAGTGGCGAAGCAAGTTGTATTCGGTTCACTAACTATCTTGTTCTTCCTACTTGCAGCTCGTGATTTCACTGGCAGCGAACTAATCGGCACTATCGCTGGTTTTGAAGGTATCTTCTGCGGAGCAAGCGCGATTTACTTTGCGATGGCACAAGTTATCAATAACGAATACGGGCGTACTGTATTGCCGATTGGTGAAAAACAGCAAGCTCAGGTCATTCCAATGACTCAAGAAATTGCGGCTTAAGTCTGAGAATACTCACCTTATACGTCGCAATACAAGGTGATAAAAATAAAAAGGGTTAGCAATATTGCTAACCCTTTGTGTTTATTGGACTGAATTTACTTCATTTGCATTAGTGACGGCTTATTGTCTCCAATGTTAGGTTGATGGTTGTTCAACAGGTTTGGCTTCTTTTTCTTCAGCCTGAGGTTCGTTACCTGTCTTGCGTTTGTACTTCTCTTCCCAGTACGTCGCGCCTTTAATGCCTAGTTTAATAGGGTTAAAGGTGAACTCAGTCACACCACGCTTTTGTTGTTCTTCATAATCTTCCAGTGCTTTTAGTGCAGGTTTTGACATGAAGAAAATAATGATAATACCCACTATATTCAACCAAGCCATCATGCCTACGCCCACGTCACCCATAGCCCAAGCTAAATTAGCTGTTTTCACCGTGCCATAGAAAACAGCGGAAATGATAACCAGCTTAAGGACAAACATCAGACCATTGACTTTTACCGTTCTACGGATGTAAGCAATGTTGGTTTCCGCGATGTAGTAGTAAGCCAGAATCGTCGTGAAAGCAAAGAAGAACAAAGCAATCGCGATGAATGGTTTACCTACACCAGGAAGCGCACTTTCGATTGCCATTTGAGTAAATACAGGGCCGTTTGCACTGATGTTTTCAGCAATGTTTTGAACGATGAAAGCATCTGGACCGCCGTGAACGTTGTACGCACCAGTGATCAGAATCATAAACGCCGTTGCAGAACAGACGAGTAGTGTATCGATGTAGATAGAAAAAGACTGAACCAGACCTTGTTGAGCTGGGTGATCAACGCTCGCCGCCGCC
>NZ_JBNGCJ010000477.1:0-3292 GCF_049974785.1 Vibrio genomosp. F10 str. 9ZD137 | reverse complement strand
GGGACCAGTTTATGTATGGCTTCTACCCTGAAGCAGAACTATGGCGCCCTCGCCTTTTCTACATCACGCTGGCTATCTTCGTAGGTCTACTTGCTTACGAAAAAACGCCTAAGCGAACGTGGATCTGGCTGTTCTTTGTCAACGTCTACCCGTTTCTGATCGCAGGCCTACTTTACGGTGGTGTGTTTGGATTGGAAGTTGTCGATACACACAAATGGGGCGGATTGCTGGTTACACTGATCATTGCACTGGTTGGTATTGTCGTATCACTGCCTATTGGTGTCGCTTTAGCATTAGGCCGCCGCTCTGAAATGCCGATCATCCGCAGTATGTGTACGGTTTACATTGAGATATGGCGTGGTGTACCACTGATTACCGTCTTGTTCATGGCGTCAGTAATGTTACCGCTTTTTCTATCCGAAGGGATGGAAACAGATAAACTCATCCGTGCGCTAGTCGGTGTGGTCTTGTTCAGTTCCGCCTATATGGCCGAAGTTATACGTGGTGGATTACAAGCGATACCTAAAGGTCAATACGAAGCAGCCGATGCATTGGGGTTAAGTTACTGGAAAAAAACAGGGTTAATTATCCTTCCCCAAGCACTGAAAATCACGATTCCATCAATCGTTAACACCTTCATTGGCTTATTTAAAGATACCAGTCTCGTTCTCATCATTGGTATGTTTGATGTATTGGGTATAGGGCAAGCCGCGAATACCGACCCTGAGTGGCTCGGATATTCAACAGAAAGTTATGTATTTGTCGCGTTAGTGTTCTGGGTGTTCTGTTTCGGCATGTCGAGATATTCGATATGGCTAGAAAACAAGCTTCACACCGGTCACAAACGATAATTAAGAAGATCAAGGACGTATTATGACGCAGCAATCAGACAACAACTCACAAGGTCTTATGATCGAGTTAAAAGACATGAACAAGTGGTACGGTGAGTTCCACGTTCTTAAAAACATTAATTTAGAAGTTAAAAAAGGCGAAAAAATTGTCATCTGTGGGCCATCAGGTTCAGGAAAATCAACAATGATTCGTTGTATCAACCGCTTAGAAGAGCACCAAAAAGGCCATATCTTTGTTTCGGGTAATGAATTGACTGAAGACTTAAAAAACATTGAAGCCGTGCGCCGTGATGTTGGCATGTGTTTTCAGCACTTCAACTTGTTCCCGCATTTGACCGTGCTAGAAAATTGCACATTAGCGCCAATTTGGGTTAAAAAAATGCCGAAAGATGAAGCTGAAGCCATTGCGATGAAGTTTCTTGAGCGGGTAAAAATACCAGAACAAGCCGATAAATACCCTGGACAGTTGTCTGGTGGACAACAGCAACGTGTGGCTATTGCCCGCTCTTTGTGCATGAATCCACAAGTTATGCTGTTTGATGAACCGACATCTGCACTGGATCCAGAAATGGTTCGTGAGGTACTGGATGTAATGGTTGAGCTCGCAGAAGAAGGGATGACCATGCTTTGTGTAACCCATGAAATGGGTTTTGCCAAAGAAGTGGCAGACCGAGTGATATTCATGGATGCCGGTGAAATTATTGAAGAAAACAACCCCGTTGATTTCTTTGAGAACCCGCAATCAGATCGAACTCAGAACTTCCTGGCTCAGATTTTACATCATTAAAGGCGCTGATTTCCGTGCATTAAAGATGCTGTGTGTGCAAATCCATGTATTGGGTTTGCACACACTCAGAGAAAGAGGTGATAATAGTCACCTCTTTTTTTAGTTATATTGTGTTACATCTTTTGAAGTACACAACTCGCTATTTTCTATTATTATTTTATTTAACGTTAGTTACATCATGGGTTGATTTTTTACACCAACGCCCCCATAAGTAGACTTATCAAGATAAACTCTTCACGAGGAAGATTATGAACAGTCCTATGTTTACTCGCACTTCAACTCAAGAAAGTGCCCTACAAACAAATAAAGTTTTGCGTAACACTTACGCACTTCTTTCCATGACTTTGCTATGGTCTGCGGTTGTTGCAGGCGCATCGATGGCAATGAACCTTCCACACCCTGGCTTTATCATCATGCTAGTCGCGTTTTATGGCCTTCTATTCATGATTGAAAAAAACCGTAACAATGGTTTGGGTCTAGGTCTAACATTCGTTTTTACTGGTTTCCTCGGTTATACCACAGGGCCAATCTTAAACATGTACTTAGGCGCTGGAATGGGTGACGTTATCGTTACTGCATTAGGTGGTACAGCATTGTCATTTATCGCTGCGTCAGCATACGCATTAACGACTAAACGCGATCTATCAATGATGGGTGGTTTAATGCTGTCGTTGTTCGTCGTACTAATAGTCGGCGTAGTTGCAAGCATCTTCATCCAGTCAACTATTTTAAGCCTTGCATTGAGCAGCCTATTCATCGTGTTCTCTACAATGGCGATATTAATGACAACTCAAAGCATCATTCGTGGTGGTGAGACAAACTATATCTCAGCAACGGTTACTTTGTATGTGTCGATCTACAACATCTTTATCAGCCTATTGAGCATCCTAGGCATTATGAACAATAATGACTAACATGCTTTGATATTCACAGTTATGTGAATTGAGAGTGATAAACATTGAAACCCAAGGACATCGTTCTTGGGTTTTTTCGTGTAGTTAGCCATTTTTCGTTGCAGCGAACAAGTTACTTGAGTTTATCAAGCAAGCTAAGGTACCCTAGCCGCGTTTTCGAATCACTGTATACAATTCACTGCTAAGTAAGTACGTCTTATGTTTATATTTAACGACAAAGAAATTCAAACCGATGCCCAGGGGTACCTGCTTAATCATTCAGATTGGGAAGAAGGCATGATCACTATCCTTGCCAAAGAAGAAGGCATTGACATCACGGATGCTCACCTAGAAGTTATCCATTTTGTTCGAGATTTTTACATAGAGTTCAATACCTCTCCGGCGGTACGCATGTTGGTCAAAGCGATGGAAAAAGCACACGGCCCAGAGAAAGGAAACAGTAAGTATCTCTTTAAGCTGTTCAAAAAAGGCCCAGCAAAACAAGCCACTAAACTGGCTGGATTACCAAAACCGGCGAAGTGCCTGTAAAGTTAAAGCTTGGTTCACAGAACGGTCGATTAGCTGATTCTAAAGTCATGAAAAGGAGGAGCAATAGCTGCCTCCATTTTTACTTCAGAAACATTTGACAACCGTGGCCCTTTCCTTAACCAATCGCTCAATTCATTCAGCTTTTTATCACTGCCAATCGCGACAACCTCAACCTCTCCATTCGCCATATTTCTCACGTAGCCAGTGATGTT
>NZ_JBNGCJ010000476.1:0-11529 GCF_049974785.1 Vibrio genomosp. F10 str. 9ZD137 | reverse complement strand
TCTTCAATGAATTCTTTTACTTCTCGTCCACGCTCACCAATAAGGCCAACCACCACAACTTGCGCCGTTGTTCCTCGGGTCATCATACCCAGCGTGACCGATTTTCCGACACCAGAGCCCGCAAACAACCCAATACGCTGACCTTTGCCTACAGTCAGCAACCCATTGATCGCTTTTAGCCCGACATCTAAGGGTTCGGTAATGGGTTTACGTGACAAAGGGTTAATAGGGGAAGAATTAAAGGCGGCGCGATGTTCAGTGTAAATTGGGCCCAGACCATCCAGCGGGTTACCCACACCATCAATGACTCGACCTAACAATTCCATTCCCACCGATAACCCCACTTCGCTGGTTAGTGGGGTCACTTTAGCGCCGGGGAGAACACCGGTGATTTGCTCACTGGGCATTAAATAAAGATTATCGCCAGAAAAACCGACCACTTCCGCTTCCATCTCTCCGGTCATGGTTTCAACAGTACAGAGGCTACCGATGGGCGCACGGCAACCCGTCGCTTCCAATGTTAAACCAACGACTCTGACCAATTTACCGGAGGCAACCGGTTTACAGCTCACACCCTGCGTTTTGTATTGGTAGAGGCGTTCAGCTAAAGGCAGCATTAATCAGCTCCTTGATGGCGATTACTGCCACAGAAACTGGCAATAACGCTACGAATTCGCTCTTCTAATCGATAATTTACACTCGACTCGCCAGCTTCAATTTGAACATCTCCACGATTAAGAGCCGGTTCACTGTGCAGTGTCCAATTACGAAAATCGAGTTCTTTGTCACCGTATGATTGGCGGATAATGTCGACGTCTTCTGGATGTAACTTGAGGGTAATCGCGTGACCAGAAACGGGTAAGGCTTCCACGGATTGTTTAACCGTATCGAGAATAACTTGGGGATTGGTTTGCACTTCAACGTGGACGACTTCTTTGACCAAAAGTAGCACCATATCGACTAACTGTTTTTCAACTTGCGCGTTCATTAGCTCTAATGGCTGAGCAAACTGATTAGCTAAAGAAACAAAAGTCGCCACTTGCTCGTCAATGAACGATTGCCCAGCAACAAGCCCTTCGGACTTACCCAGTTCTAGCCCTTCTGTACGGCCTTCTTCTATACCCTGCTCTTTGCCTTTGTCGTATCCTTGTTTAAAGCCGGCTTCTTGGCCTTGCAGCAAACCTTCCTGATACGCACCTTGTTTGATCTGTTCAATTTCATCGTTCGTCAGCTGTAAAGGGGCTTCTTCAACCGGATCTTCAAAACTAGGAACCCAGCTAGGGTCATAATTCATCGCTGTTTCTTTGGCGTTTTTATTCACCTCTGCCCCATAATCAGGCAGCCCCCACTTTTTAGGTTGAGCGACTGATTCATCATCAAGGCGTAAAAAGCCACGTTTTCTTTCACCTGACATGGGAATCCTTTATTAGCGTGATTATTTGATAGATTGTTTATTCTATTGTTTGATAGTTAGACTCAGTGTCATTGCTTAACGTGCTATGGTTTGATTAACGTGATAACAGCATTGCATTCTCAACAGCCTGAATTACAAGAATTCGTCTGCACCACCAGAAAGCATGATCTCTCCGTTATCGGCCATTCGACGTGCAATAGCAAGAATCTCTTTTTGCGCCGCCTCTACATCAGAAACTTTAACCGGAGGCATCGCTTCTAAGTCATCACTCATCATCTCAGCAGCACGTTTCGACATGTTCTTGAAGATCTTGTCTCGTAATCCATCGTCTGCGCCTTTGAGAGATTTTTGCAATACATCTTGCGGTACATCACGCAGCAGTTTTTGAATACCTTGGTCATCGACTTCAATAAGGTTTTCAAAGACAAACATGAGATCTTGAATTTGCGTTGCCATATCTTCATCTTGATCTCGGATTTGATCCATCAAGGTGCCTTCAACATTATTGTCCATGTAGTTCATGATTTCAGCAGCGGCTTTCAGGCCACCAATTTTGGCCGCTTGCGCACCAGCTTGACCCGCAAACTGCTTCTCCATGATTTCGTTCAATTCAGCCAGTGCTGATGGTTGAACTTCTTCAAGGTTGGCAATTCGCATCATTAAGTCTAAGCGATCACGTTCTGCAAACTGAGACAATATCTCCGCCGATTGATCCGCTTCCAGGTAAGACAATACGATGGTTTGAATCTGAGGGTGCTCATTGATGATGATACTGGCAACTTGACGTGGGTCCATCCATTTCAATGAATCCAAGCCTTTTGAGCCGGTGCCTAACAGTATTTGGTCAACAAGATTATTGGCCTTGTCTTCACCCAACGCAGCCACTAATGCATTTCGCATAAAGTCTTCGCTGCCCATACCGATATTGGTGTATTTCTGGATGTCTTCTAAAAATGCTCGGTGAACAGCCCCCACTTTTTCTTGGCTAAGATCCGATGCTTTCGCCATGGCACTACCCACCCTTTGAACCTGCTTCGGCTCTAGGTGACGAATAATGCCTGCGGCATCTTCTTCATTCAGACTCAGCAGCAAGATCGCTGCTTTTTCATCACCGGTAATGGTTGCTATGTCGACGGTGACTTCATTGCCGCCTTCCCCATTATCTTGGGGTACAATATCGTTAGGCATCTTCCATCCAATTTTTCACAACTTGAGCGGCGAGCTCAGGTTCATTAGCCACTAATGCGCGAACTGCTTTTAGCACATCTTCATCTTTATGCAGGTTCGGTAAATCAATGCTAGAACCGAACTCAAATAACTCACCACCTTCAATTTCACCGCCAATTAAGCTGGTTTCGCCATCGGCGCCAATCGGTAATCCATCTGGACCGTACATCTGTTCATCATCGTCAGCGGTTGGGTTAAGCAGTTTTTTCATCGCTGGACGTACAAGGACTAATATCACAACGACAATGACGAGTGCGCTCGCAAACCAACGAATCCAATCGTTAAAGTTAGGGTGTTCCCAAATAGGCACATCTGCAATGTTTTCAATTTCAGGCTGAGCAAAGTTCATACTCAGTACATTGAGTAAATCGCCTCGGCCTTCATTAAAACCTACAGCCCCAACCAGAACCTGACGGATCGAGTTTAAGTCACCTTCGCTAAGTGAAGTGTACGTCGTTTCTCCTGTTTCCGGATTCACGGAAGAACGATTTTTTATGGCGACTGCGACGGTTTGGCGATTCACAATGCCTGTTTGACGTCTTTCGTGGCTGATGGTGGTATCTAATTCGAAGTTTCGTGTCGCTTCTCGGTGCACAGAGCCTTGGCCGGTTAGTGAGCCATCTTTCATTTGTGCAACGTCTTGAGGAATCGATGCGTCCGCTGGAGGTTGATTACTGAGCGCCCCAGGAATACCAGCAACGACATTACCGTTATTGTAATCTTCCAAGGTGTACTCACTGCGAGTTGCTGGGGTATTTGGATCAAAACGTTTACTGGTTTGTTCAATGGCGCTGAAATCCAGTTCGATATCTACTTGAGCGGTGTAGTTCCCAAAGCCAAGGATAGGAATGAGAACTGAATCTATTTTTTCGCGTACCGCTTGTTCTTGTTTTCTTTCTAATTCGTGCTCTTTTCGGCGCGCAGCTGATGCTGGGTCTTGAGAGCCTGAACTAAGTAAGCTGCCGTGTTGATCCGTCACCGTGACTCGCGTCGGTTTCATGCCGGGTACCGCACTGCCGACCATATCAACAATAGAGTCGACTTCACCTTGTTTGAGCGACGCTCCTGTTCTGAGTGTCAAAAATACGGAGGCCGATGCTTCTTGGTTATGACGAACAAACACGCTTTGCTTGGGAAGTGCCAGTAACACACGAGCCTTACGCACTTGTTTCATTTCTTCCATAGTTTTAGACAGTTGACGTTCCCGGCTTAGTTTTAAACGTTCCAACTCTAATCGCTGAGAAACACCAAAACCCATGTCTTGAAGCAGGATATCGTCACCAGCACTGCCCTGTTGGTTAAGACCAGCACGCGCTAGGTTGAGTTTTAAATTATTGTAGTTATTCACCGGAACTAGAATGGTATTACCTTCTAGTTTGTAATCGAGTTTTTGCTGATCAAGGTAATCAAGAACGGGGATAAGCTCTTCTGTTTCATAAGCCCCGAGTGGGCGCATTTCAGGCTCTTTCACCCAGAAAAAAAGCATCACAATGAGTGCAACGCAGATAGAGATAGAAAGGACTAGAACGACTTGACGAAGTAGGTCTAAATCACCAATCGCCATATCAAATTTTGATGAGCTTTTTTCGTCGAGATCGGGGTTTTGCGTTTGTGTATCAAGATCGGAGCTTGTGACCATCGAGTGACTGTCTGCAGAATCCGTTAATGCTAAGTCTGTATTTTGGTTATCGTCAGTCACGTTTACTACCTAAATTATACTGGCATGTTCATAAGTTCTTTGTACGCTTCAACCAATTTGTTGCGCACCTGAATCGTTGCTTCAAAAGCAACACTCGATTTATTACGAGCGATCATTACATCCGACAACGAAACGTCTTCATCGCCTCGGTCAAAGCGCATTTGAAAGTCGCTTGACGATTTGGAAAGTCCATTAACGTTATTGATCGCTTTGTTCAACATATTGCCAAAATCGGCACCAACACTTTGCCCTGTGGCGGTCGGTTTTGTATTCGTGGCTTCAAACATGAGCGCTTGCATTTCGCCTTGTAGACCGTTAACTATCATCACAACCTCAAATGCCAATTCTTTGACTTATGTTCATTCTTATTAGGTAAGCAGCAATTAATATGCCATTATTTTTTGTCGCATCCTTCATTACTTTTTAGCCCGGTACATCAATGCCCGCATCTCTCATTTTAGCCAGCTTGTAGCGTAATGTTCGGGGGCTAATACCCAATTTTTCGGCCATCTCTTTACGGCGACCATTGCACTCGACCAATGTATCTAAAATGATGCTGTACTCTTGATCTCGCAACTCTCCACCCAACCCAGATGAAGCAGAAGTCACCGCACTGGATGAATCAACCTCAGCAACGGGGTTAATGGACGGTGCCGCTATCCCCGTTTCAACCACTTGCTGTAACCCACTAGCGTCTTGCCAATCGATCCCTTCAAGTAAGATATGCTCACCGGTAATGTTTTGATTGTCGCTTAATATCAACGCACGCTGGACCACATTGTCCAGTTCACGAACATTTCCAGGCCAGCTGTATTGAAGCAACTTGCTTAAGGCTTGAGCGTTAAGCTGTGGCACAGGGATACCGAGCTTTTTACAGTGTCTCTCAACCAAATGCTGAGCGAGCGGTTGGATATCTCCGGGTCTTTCGCTAAGCGCAGGCCAGGTAATTGGGAAGACGTTCAGTCGATAGTAGAGATCTTCTCGGAAATTGCCTTCTTGTACATACTGCTTTAAGTCTCGGTTACTGGTGGCTAGAACGCGCACGTCCAGTTGAACACTTTTTCGACTGCCTAAACGCTCGACTTCGCGTTCTTGTATGACACGTAACAATTTGGCTTGAAGATTTAAATCCATCTCACTGATTTCATCGAGCAAAATGGTTCCGCCTTGTGCTTGCTCAAATTTCCCCGGACAAGCTTGTACCGCTCCAGTAAACGCGCCTTTTTCGTAACCAAACAGTGTGGCTTCTAACATATTATCTGGAATTGCCGCACAGTTGATCGCAACAAATGGTCCATCTTTTCTGTTTGACGCGTTATGAATGTATCGAGACATCACCTCTTTACCAGAACCACTCGGGCCAAGCACCATGACGTTGGCGTCGGTTTTTGCGACTTTATCAGCAAGTGCCAATAATTTTAGACTTTTTTCATCGGCAACGATGGCATCACCATTGTCATCAGATTTAACTGGCGCGTAACGGCTGACCATATTGAGCAAGACTTCAGGCGCAAAAGGTTTCGCCATATAGTCTATTGCCCCATCTTTCATCGCAGAGACAGCATCTTCAATATTGGCGTAAGCTGTCATGAGTAGCACGGGTAAATTTGGCCAATGTTGTTTGATGTTTCGCAACAGTGCCAGGCCACCCATCCCTGCCATTTGTACATCAGAAACCACAATATCAACAGAGTTAGATTTCAGCTTAACCAACGCGTCTTCTGCACTGTCCGCTTCTAACCATTCATAACCGGCTAATGCCAATGTATCGACTAAAGCTTCACGTAGTCCTTCATCATCTTCTACTATCAAGACTTTACTTTGCGCCATTGTTATTCTCCGTTAGTGGTGACTGCTGATTCCGAATCCGACATTTGAGCTGCAGGAATCGTCTCTTGCGTATCTGAAGCGTTTAACTTTAAGGGTAGGCACATGGTGAAACATGCGCCATCGCCTTGCTCTGAAATAAGCTCTAATTGACCATCATGAGCCCGACAAACCATTTGTACCACGGCTAGACCTAAGCCCGTCCCTTGAGACCGCGTGGTAAAGAACGGCTCCATAATTTTGCTTTGTAGCTCTTTAGGTACACCCGGCCCACTGTCTTGCACCGAGATTTTAAGCATGTCATTAACAGGTCGGAAGAACACATCAATCTGTGCATTTTTCCCACTGATCTGAATGGCATTCAATACCAAGTTACTTAATGCAGAAGCGATGGCATTGGCGTTGCCTAATAAGGTCGTTTGCTCTTGTTCGACTTCTAAGCAGTAATCTATGTGGTTATGTTTCAGTGCCGTTTCCACCATTGGATTAAACTCTGCAACTAATTCTCCAATCGTGAATGACTTCACGACTTTATTATCACCGCCTTTAGCAAACAACAGCATGTCATTCACTTGCTTTTCTAAATCATGCAGCCTATCCATAAGTTTAGATTGAAAACGGTCTTTCGTGGCCAGTGGCAGGTTCGGTGCTGCCAGATTGGATGCATATAGCATCGCACTAGAGAGTGGCGTTCGTACTTGGTGCGCTAACGAAGCCACCATTTTCCCCAGCGATGACAAACGCTGAAGATCGCCAATTCTTGATTGAAGTAATCGAGTCTCAGTGAGATCGGTAATTAAAATCAGTTGGCCGGTGTTCGATGCAGAAATCGCTAATCTGACTTTGCGACCATTGCGTAACGAGATTTCGTGTCCATCATCTTCTCGCGGAGCAAAGGCAGATTGAATAACGGTAAACCACTTTTCTCCAATCAAAGAGACTTCTAAGAGCTTTTGGGCTTCTGGATTGGCTTCACGCACAACACCTTGGGTATCGAGCAAAATGACACCGGCGGGCATAACGTCGAGCACTTGTTTGTAGCGCTCGACTTGGTCTTCAAGCGTGTCTAGGTGCGACTGGTGTTCTGTGGATTCTGATGTTTGCATGTCGATTTTCTGCCAATAGTCGATTTTCTGCCAATAAAAGGACAATAGCCTGGCATGCAATTAACAAGCCAGGCCATTTCCATTTTAAATCAACGGGTTACACTCAAACCATTGGAATGTCAACTAATTGACAGGCTATCGCTGGATATCATACTTACGCATTTTTTCAACAAGCGTTGTTCGTCTCATCCCAAGCATATCAGCGGCTCGAGCAACAACGCCACCTTGAGCATCAAGTGCTTGATTGATCATGTTCACTTCGAGATCAGCCAAGAGCTCTTTTAGATTAAGACCTTCTGGTGGAAGAGATTGTGGAGAATTTGCGATCATCTGCTCATGAAACGGGGCGACGTTATCTAAACTGAAATCTTCTGAGAAAATATCGGCCAACACGTCACGCTCTTGTTCTTCAATTGAAGCAAAGCTGGTGTTTTCAGGCTGAAATTCTGGAATATCACTGTAGCGATACTTAGTTGGAAGATGATTCACATCCACCAAGCTATTCGGATACAAAATGATCATCCGCTCAATCAAATTCGCTAACTCCCGAACATTACCCGGCCAGTCATGCTCCATTAACGAGTTAATCGACCTCGGAGTGAAACAAATAGGCTGACCGCCTTCGGCTTCCATTCGAGTCATTAATTCTTGGAGTAATAGCGGAATATCATCTTTACGATGTTTTAATGCCGGCATTTCAATCGGAAAAACGTTCAAGCGATAATAAAGATCTTCGCGAAAAGACTCCGCAGCAATCATCTCTTCTAAGTTTCGATGCGTGGCTGCAACCACCCGCACATTGACTCGGATCGTGGTATTTCCACCGACACGCTCAAAACAGCGTTCCTGAAGAACACGCAGCAGCTTGACTTGCATAGGCATAGGCATGTCGCCAATTTCATCGAGGAAAAGCGTTCCACCTTCTGCAAGCTCGAACCGCCCTTTTCTTGAGGTGATTGCCCCAGTAAACGCACCTTTTTCATGACCAAACAATTCACTTTCCAGTAAATCAGGAGGAATAGCCCCACAGTTTATCGGTACAAAAGGGCCCTTACGACGCGTGGAGTGATAATGAATGTTACGCGCGACCACTTCTTTACCCGTGCCCGATTCGCCGAGAATTAAGACATTCGCTTCCGTATCCGACACTTGTTCAATCAAATGTCGGACTTCTTGAATACCAAGGCTTTGACCGACTAAACTGCGAAATAACGTGTTTTTCCTTGATAGAGAAGTTTGAACGCCTTTACGACCAAGAAAGTCTTTGCAGTGTCTCAGCGCCTCGCTAAGTTGCGGGTAATTTAGGGGAAACTCTAACTCTCCAACGTATTGTGGATAGTCGTCTACAGGGTACGCGTGTTTGCCCGCGACCAAGAGTGGGATGTGATGAACAGATGAAAGCTGTTGACTCAAGCTAGAAGGCAGTGCTTCCCCTTGTATAGAACCAAGAATGCATCCTGCTGAAAACTTTGACCAATCGATATCCTCGATATGATCCGACGTCACTACTTCGCACTGCTCTCCAACGAATTCTAAAATATTACTGAGATTAATTCGCACTTGTGCGTCATCTTCAATCACAAGTATTTTTGATAAACCATGCATAGGTGAGAATGATTGCCTTCATTTTGATAAGTTGGTGGCTAAATCTAATAGTCCGGAAACAAGGCGCTTACTTTGATAAGAGCTACTATAACGATAGACAATTTATATAAATCAGCAACAAAAAAGCCACTACAATACTGTAAGTGGCTTCTATTTTATTTGATTAAAAAAATAAGGCAACTAAGCAATTACTCGTTGTGAGGTTAATGTCATCTTTTGCTTAGGAATTAGATACCAACGTCAGAGGCGGTCAAGTTATGATATTCCGTCGGAATTTGATCCCAAGCTGACTTAATTTCACGAATAATATCGATAACATCGTCTATCGGCTGAGGGTCATTTTTATGGTTTGCCGCAGAAATTTGAGTGATCATGAACTCATAGAGTTGATCCAAGTTTTTGGCAACATCTCCGCCATCACTCATCGATAAACAGCTTCTCAGGCTAATAATGATGTCCAGAGCCTTACCTAGGCGTTCACCTTTCACTGGAATATTACCCTGTTGCATCGCGGCTTTTCCTTGGATCAGTCGCTCAATAGCACCCGCCATAAGCATTTGCACAATTTTATGCGGTGACGCCGCACTCAACTGACTGTCTACTGATACCTTTTTGTATGCCTGTAATGAACCACGCATAACGTTCCTCTTTTATAAAAACTTCTTGTATTGCTGAACAGACTTGTTGCCGTAACGGTACTTTTTGAGTGTACTGCCAATTTTCATTGTTTCTGATTGCATCAGCGTGACGATTTGTTTTGTCTGTTCAACTAAAGAGAGCCAATCATCTGACTCAGCAAAACTCGGATTTTCTTTTATATAGTTTAAGATATTTTGCAATATCCGTTCCCTTTTATCGACCAGCTCAATAATATCTTCAGCATTAAAGTCATTTGTTTGTAAAATTCCTTTAATTTGGTGATCAATATCACGAATTTCATTCATTGCCGCTACGTTGCTTTCGGTAATCATACCATTAACCTAATGCATTCATCATGCCGGCCAGTTGGTATTGCATTTTACTGGTTGAGTCCTGCATGCTGGCAAATTTTGAATGAGTCCGCTTCTCTAGACCTTCCATCCGGCGATCGAGTGCCGCTTGGTCGTCTGCTAGGCGGTAATTTCTCTCCACTAAGCTCTGCTCTCGAGTTCTTATCGATCCCGTTGCATTGGTCATACTGTGGATGGCATCTTCCACTTTTTTAGCAAAACCCTGGTTGCCACCGAAGAAATCACCCAGTTTAGTAAAATTATTATTCAGTTGGCGATCAAGCATATTGTAGTTGATTTCAAGCGTACCTTGACGAGTCGTGGTGATACCAAATTCAGTCAATGACTTTAGTTCGTCTGGTGCAGGCTCAATACTCGATGAAAACACAGACTTCAATCGTGAGTCTGCACTGCGTACAATGCTATCGCCTGCCAGTGGGCCAGCTTGCCCTGTACGAGGGTCTACGCCACCTAACTCTTTACTGGTCTGATAAAACTGGTTGTAGGCGGCGACGAACTGTTCGATATCCTCTCGGACCCCTTGCCTGTCGTATTCGATATCAATTTCCGCAGGCGGTTTGCTTGGATCGGTTTTGCCTTTGATAGAAAGGTCAACGCCTTCGATGGCATTCTCAATCACATTATTATTGCTTGAAAGCTGAGCGACACCATCAAGCATGACTTTTGAATCTTGCGCGGCTTGAACCTGTGTCATCCCCATATAGGAATCGAAAGCACTTTGTGCCGATTTTAAATCAGCGTCCGCTTTGTCAACACGCTCTAAATAGGCGCGTTCTTCCGGCGTTAATTTTGCCCTTTCAATTTCCTTAGCCTGCTCTGGGCTTAGCTCACCACTTTGAACCGCCCGCTCGATCGCGGCTTGCTCTGCTGCAAGCTTTCTTTCGAGTTCTTGTTTGGCTTCTTTCGGTGTCACATACGAGTCGGTTAAGGTTCCCGATGCGCTATTGCTCCAACCAGGGACATCTGAAGATTTTTCTAACGCTTTTGCATCGAGCTCTGGATCCGGCTCATAGTAAGAATCGAGTAACGTTCCGGATGCTGTTTCCGTCCAGCCAGGAATCCGATCTTGAGGCTTCACATATTTGTTTGCATCTGTTGCTGCTGCTATCGCATCTTTAGAAAGTTCATTGCCTGCCAAGCCAGCTTTTTCAGCATTAGGATCAGCGTTAATCGCGGCCTGAGTTGCTTCATCAGCCAACTCTTGATCCACATCTTTTGCAGCATCACTGATCGTGTCGGCAACTTTTTGCGCCAATTGTTGCTCGATTGGGGATAATGGACTGATCAGTTCTTGCGCAGCAGAACGGGCTTTTTCTAAATCTTTAACACGTTCTTCAAGTGTTTTGTATTCCAGTTTATTTAGCGGATTTAAACTGTCGTCTGTTTGGGCTGAAATTTTGATGGCGTTTTCTTGCCCAGAAAGGTTTGATGCAACGATAAGCCTTGGGCCATCGACATCATTAATCACCGAGGCACGAACACCTGGGTTACTTTTGTTGCCGTTTATTTCTCTTACTACATCAACTAGGCTGGCGTTGTCTTTCACATCAATGGTGAAATCGTTTCTTCCTAATTGAATCTGCAGCTTACCAGGGCCAAATTTATCATCATAAGACAATACATCCAGATCGGAAGAGCGGT
>NZ_JBNGCJ010000475.1:0-1357 GCF_049974785.1 Vibrio genomosp. F10 str. 9ZD137 | reverse complement strand
ACCGCTCTTCCGATCTAAAGGGTCACTTTTGTTTCCTGCATCTGTGTAACAGGATCATAACCGTAGGTGGTTGCAATATTTGCGGACTCACCAATCACATAAGGATCTGTGCCTTCTGGGTACTTGTCTCTCAGATCTTCGCCTTGGAACTTACCCCCGAAGTGGAAAGGAATAAATGCCAGACCCGGCTTCACTCTACGTGTCACCATCGCTTTCACATGAATACGGCCTTTTTCAGCGCCTTCAACCCACACCATGTCACCATCTTTAAATCCAATGTCGTTGGCATCTTTCGGGTTAACTTCTACAAACATTTCTTGCTGAAGTTCAGCTAACCAAGGGTTTGAGCGAGTCTCTTCTCCCCCACCTTCATACTCGACCAAACGGCCTGACGTTAAGATAATTGGATACTCTTGAGATTTATCTTGATCTTGAATTGATTTGTACATGGTTGGTAAACGGTAGATAGACTCACTGTCATCCCATGTTGGGTAATCGGCGACGAGATCTCGACGAGGTGTGTACAGTGGTTCCCGATGCAGTGGCACGCGGTCTGGGAAGGTCCACACAATTGCGCGTGCTTTCGCATTGCCAAACGGCATGCAACCATGCTTAATTGCAACGCGTTGGATTCCGCCTGAAACATCTGTTTTCCAGTTTTTACCTTCAGCAGCGAGTTTTTCTGCATCGGTAAGATCGTCCCACCAGCCTAAGCGTTTTAACAATTTGTCGGTAAATTCTGGATAGCCGTCTTGGAGTTCGCAATCTTTAGAATAGCTGTCCTCGGCAAGTAAATTTTTGCCCTCATATTCCACACCAAATCGAGCGCGGAAATTTCCTCCCCCCAACGCAACAGGCTTAGATGTGTCGTACAAAATATGCGTACCTGGGTGTTTCATGTCTGGAGTTCCCCAGCATGGCCAAGGTAACCCGTAAGTTTCTCCATGCGCTGGACCGCCCTCAGCTTCAAGAGAGGTTTTATGGAACGTATGCCAGTTCATGGTATGCGCTTTAATTCGCTCAGGGCTTTGACCGGTATAGCCAATGGTCCACATGCCGCGGTTGAATTCTTTTGTAATGTCTTCAATAACGGGCTGATTATTGTCAATTTTCACATTCTTAAATAGCTCATTCGCAATCCCGAGTTTCTTACTTAGTAGATACATGATTTCATGGTCAGGCTTGGATTCAAACAACGGCGGAATCACCTGCTCTCGCCATTGAAGAGAGCGATTAGAGGCGGTGACAGACCCCGTTGTTTCAAATTGCGTGGTTGCAGGAAGAAGGTAGACTCCATCGGTTCGATCATTCATCACTGCAGCAACGGTTGGGTATGGGTCAACAATCACCATCATGT
>NZ_JBNGCJ010000474.1:0-1198 GCF_049974785.1 Vibrio genomosp. F10 str. 9ZD137 | reverse complement strand
GGCTGGTTTATTTGCCGCTTAGCAAAGCGTTATATGCCTATTTACTACTAACGGTCTGTATAAAATGAAGGTGGAAAATGAAAAATAGATTACTTAAATTGCTTCTAATTTCCATGAGCTTCCCTGTTGTATCAAGCACATTGTCAGATGAGTTGACTAGCATTCAAGAAAACCGCAATAACTGGAATTGTTATTCAAATGATGAAGCCAATGTAACTAATTGTAGTTTAGGACTAACAGCGCTAGAAATTGTGACTCGTCGTCAGTTAGGAAAACGAGAAGGAATATTGGTTGTTGAAGTAGCCTTAAACCCAGAAAATAAAACTGCTGTAAACGACCTAGCAGAAGTTCGGCATATACAAAATGAAATAATTAGTAATGGAAAGGTCGTCGAAGCGGTAAATGCTAATAATGCATGCCACGTATTCCATAACCTTGGAGGTTCTTTAGTGGTCGAAAACACAGATATTGATACCTGTAATAGGTTAAAAGAGATATCCGAAAACTAAATTTAATATCAAGCATATAACAAGGCACTAAACCCGACACTTCACGCTTGGCATTTTTGCTACGCAAAAGTATATGCCAAAGTTTCGTGCGGGTTAGTTTGGCGTTATACCTACAAGGAGTCCCTGTATTGAGAGAAAGTGTTTTTAAGACTGTTTTCTTAAATGAAAGCAAAAACGTTAGTTGCCTGGCATGGGTAAAACTGATTCTTTTAGAGATATATCTTGGGGAACAGTTGTTAGAAATGCTTGTTAATACTTCATCATATAACCTTGAATCAGAAAGCTTTACCATTGGAAGTGAATCCAATGGTTGGAAAAAACCACTCGAAGACTTTATTCCTGCAACTTTTTTTAATCGTCTATTACAAAATCAAATCGAGGAATTGCTTAATACAAAATACAATGAACACTATCAGCTTATGAAAGTAGTTGATGATAAATCATTAGAGTATGATTCAAGTAAGCCTCTCTTTAAACTTAACAATCAGAAACTGTATTTGTTAACAGAGCTTAAGCTTGCTTACAATACTATTTGGGTCACTTTAAATATAGTCATTGATATTGGGGTTTATTGGTTCACAAAAGATATATCTTTAACCATTTTAGCTGGTGCTGGCATTGAATTTCTGAGACGATTTAAATGGTAAGGTAGGTATAACAAGTTGCTTAAACGGAACTAAAACAGTGGG
>NZ_JBNGCJ010000473.1:0-6364 GCF_049974785.1 Vibrio genomosp. F10 str. 9ZD137 | reverse complement strand
GCGACACCCACAATATTGCCGGTACCAATGGTGGCAGATAACGCGGTACAAAGCGCAGCAAAACTCGACACATCCCCTTTACTTTGTGAACTCGCGTCTCTAGTGAACACCAGTTTTAGCGCAGTAGGAAGGTGCTTAAATTGAAGTAAACCTAAGCTAAAGGTGAAATAGATACCGGTCCCTACCAGTAAAATGAGCAGAGGTGGTCCCCAAATAAAATGGTCGATAGTTTGTAATACAGATTGAAGATTGTTCATGATTTCCCCTTAAAAAAACAAAATATAAGGAGAAGAGGGAAAGGGTGTGACGATTGAATAAGCATCACACAGCATCTATTCTTTTGTTATGAATAGATGTTGGTCGATTGTGTCTTTCCACTCCTCTGTCCTTTTGCCTGAGAGTTTCACCTTGCATACACAAAGCTTGCTCCTTCGGCGACCGCTTTCTACAACAAAGTAGTACGGTTCTCTCCAGAGGTTCCTCCAACTACAGTCCACGCTTTTCTAATTTTCACTAGTACAAAGCACCTGAAAGATTTACTTCTTCGGTGGGTAACACTAACCAATTGTTAATAATTGGTTAAATACCGCTCTCCTGCAGTCTTCATCGGAACAATTACCTGATAATGGTAATTTGCGCTGGGAATTCTACGGAAAAGGAAAAGAGATGTCACGAGCAAAATAAATGAACTAAACACATATTCTTCAGTTAAATGTCATAAAGCCTATTCTTATCTTATTCAGCCAGACTAAATAGTATAAAATAGAAGAACATGCTAACTGTCTGCGTCGCTTAGGCTCAGTCACAAGGCAATGACGAAGGTACGCGATGTAAGAGGGAAATGGGATGACAAGGTTAATTGCGATTGTATTTATTTCTGCACTGGCGTTTGTTTTGATTCGGTATCGCACCAATGAAAAAATCCAAAAAGGCATCATCGTGACTCTGGTTGTGAGCTTTCTAGTTTACGCAGGATCAGTCATGATTGCCGAGCTAACACGATAACGGTTTCTAGGAGAGAAAGTTGAACAAGCAAAATGAGACTGAAGAATTTGATGGTGACGATGTTGTTGTGGTCGAAGAACGTGATAAGAGAACCTACACCTATATTGTTATTGCTTGTTTACTGGGGTTAGCAGCAGGTGGGCTAATTGGCTCTGCGACGACCGCGAAAAAATGGGAACAGACATACCATAAGTTAGAAGATCAATATCAAATACTGCTTCAAGATAAGAAGCAGCTGGTAGTTCAAGTGGAAAAAAAGGTTGCTATGGTCGATGAGCAATTGGCTGAGCAACTGAGCTTAGAGCTAACAAAGCAACAAGAACAGTATCAATCGGATGTTGAGAAACTCGAACAACTCGTCACCGAACTAGAAAAAGCGAACTTATCACTGAATGCACAGCTAGCGAATCAAGCCGTTCAGCTATCTGATGCCGACACGCAAAATAACCGGCTTAATCGACAAGCGGATATACAAGCAACGATGTTCGAACGGTCTAGAGAGCTTTTCCAAAAAGAACTGCGTATTAAGCAAGAAGTGGAAGGTTTAGAGACAGAACGTGAAAAATTACTGCCCGTGATTGAATCGCTAAAAGCGCAATGTGACATCTATTTAGAAGGCACATCATGGGATGCGACATCGGATTCTTGTGATAAACAAGATGAAGCGAATTCTCGCCTTAGCCAGGTGGATCAAATGCTGCAGGTCCACAGAATGGATCTTGAACAAATTAAAGCGCTATCTGATGATCTAGGCTTATAGTGACCAATGATAGAGAATTTAGGACAGTCTCAATTGTGTGACTTTCCTCAGAGCCTCAATATTAGGGGCTCTTACTTTACAATAATGTGTATTGCCTCTAACTTTCTCATTTAATTATTGATTATCCTCATTGATACGAAAAATCTACCTATACTTTAGTTAGCACTTCAGCCATGACAGTTTTCAATATCAGTATGTATTGACGAGATAAATGGTTTCACCATATTAAGAGGCGGTAATTTGCGCAAATTGGCTCATGTTTTGTCACAGGTTTTTAATATTCATCGACTTGTTCAAGTTGTCTTTGTTTTCTCTGTACTGCTTATCACGCATACACTTGTCACAGAGCACCAAATAGCTCATTGGTTATACCTCCTTTATCCTGCCTTGATGCTTCTTGCGTACTTTTCAAAAAATGACAACTTAAAAATCATTGCGGCCAATAGCTCGCTATTATTGATCTTTGTTGGTGGCTATATTGAACCGTTAGAATTAGATGCCATCGAAGAAAGCTTCATACTCTTGCCCATCTGCTACATTATTATCTTTCCTGGATCTCTCTGGCCAATTGCAACCGCGTTGTTATTAGTTTTGAGTTATTTTGTTCACCTTCCAAGCAGTGATTTCGAAGAGTTTATTGAAGACGCTATTGAGGTGCTCCTGATTACGTCGTTTGCTACTGTGATGACCTATTACCAGATCAAACTTCGTGATCAAATGTTGCGTTACAAGCGTGACAGCATGATGGATCTGCTCACAGGGTTACCAAACAGGAATTCATTTTTTACGGCGTTAAAAAGCATAGAAGAAGATGAAGAATATGATTATGCGTTATTCCATATTGATTTAGATGGATTCAAATCGGTTAATGATAGTTTGGGCCATACACAGGGTGACAAACTGTTAACCGCATTTGCCAAAAGATTAGACTCGCTTCTGTTTGACTACACAAAACTCTACCGTTTAGGGGGCGATGAGTTTGCTATCGTCATTAAAGGTCAAGGCGACCTTGGTGATAATATCAGTAATGTTGAATATCAGATCAAACATGTGTATCAGCCAGTCTTTCCTATTGGCAACGTCCCATATAAATTGGGCTATAGCATCGGAGTAGCATTGCTTGACGATACCCAACGAGATACCGAGTTGTGGTGTAAGAATGCCGATATAGCGGTAAATAAAGCTAAGCTGAAAGGCAAAAATGTTATTCAGTGGTATGACGCCGAGCTGCTTGATGAAACAATCCGAGAGCATCAGATTGAAAGAGAGCTGAATCAGGCGTTAAATAGTGATCAGTTTTGTTTAGCGTACCAGCCTAAAGTGAGTTGCGGCGAGAATAAAATTGTTGGTGCTGAAGCTCTTATACGTTGGATACATCCAGAATTAGGAATGATCCCACCGAACACTTTTATCTCTATTGCTGAGAAAAGTACTCAAATTATTCCCATTGGTCGATGGGTGATAGAAACAGCATGTATACAAGCGAAAAAGTGGCTTAATGACGGACACAACCTGTGCATTTCAGTCAACGTCTCAACGGTTCAGTTTGTTCATGATGATATTTACAATGTGGTTTCGTCTGCGTTGGCATTAAATCAGTTGCCTCCCGAATTATTGGAAATAGAAATAACGGAAACAACATTGATGACTCAGCCAGAACAAGTGATATCTACGTGTGAAAAGTTACGAAAACTTGGCGTTAAGGTCGCCATTGATGATTTTGGCGTGGCGTATTCTTCGTTGAACTATTTGAAAAAGCTACCAATCGACATCTTAAAAATCGATAAGTCATTTATCGACGAATGCGTCACTTTACACACCGACCATATGTTAGTAAAAACGATCATCCAAATGGGTCATAACTTAGGGAAAGTTGTGGTTGCTGAAGGAGTAGAAACACAAGATCAGCTAGATCTGCTGAAAAATGAGCACTGCAATAAATATCAGGGCTATCTCTTCTCAAAACCTTTGTATGCTAAGGATTTTGAAAAGCAGTTTTTATAGTTTCTGTGAGTTCAAATTTTCGTTGTGGCAATGTCTAATAAAAAGAAATGTCTAATAAAAAGAAATACCTAATAAAGAGCCAGGTCTAATAAAAAGCAAGCAGCCAATGAAAGAGTAAACATCAATAAGTTCTTATCGTTCATTTCTGATCGCAGACAGGCGTTGCTCGTCGCTAGTTGTCGTTCCTTTTTTTATCTTCCTCATTATCAGTCGGCTCTAATAGAATATCAGGGAGATACTTGCACAAGACATTGAGCAGTTGATCGGGCGTGACGGGTTTAGAAACGAAGTCATTCATTCCGGAATCGAAACATTTTTGTCGACCTTCACTAATGACATTGGCAGTGAGAGCAATGATGGCGATATTCTGACTCCAAGGGCATTGAGAGCGAATTTCTTTTGTTGCCTCGTAGCCATCCATTTCCGGCATGTGACAATCCATCAGAATCAGGTCATATTCTTGAGTCTTACACATATTGAGCGCTTCCAATCCATTGTTCGCAATATCGACATTCAAGCCTATGTTCATCAGCATGATTTTAACCACTTGCTGATTAATGAAAGTATCCTCCGCAAATAGCACACGTTTATTTGAGAGTACTTTTTTAGAGTAGTGCCCAGTAGTGAGTTGCTCTTCAGTGAGGAGTTCAGGGGTCGATGAGGAAGGAAAATCACAGATATTGGATGATGTTAACGTTTTACTGGATGTTTGCTGATCCGATATCTTGAGAGAAAGTTCAAAGAAAAAATGACTCCCTAACTCAGGTTCACTGATGACCTTGAGTTGACTCCCCATCAGCGCGACGATTTTTTTGCTGATGGCTAACCCTAATCCAGTTCCACCGAACTTACGTGTAGTACTTCCATCGGCTTGTTGAAATTGCTCAAAAATATCGTTTAGTCTGTTTTTAGCAATGCCTATTCCTGTGTCCTTAATGGAAAAACAAATCGTCGCGTATTCTATGTCACGCTCTATGAGTTGCACATTAATATGAACAGAGCCTTTAGGCGTAAACTTAGTCGCGTTGCTGAGTAGATTATTGAGCACCTGGGTAAGCCGCACTGGATCACCCACCAACACATCGGGAATCGCAATGTCTATATGGCATTCAAACATTAACCCAGCTTGTTTTGCTTTTAGGCTAAAGACATCTGCTTGTTGTTGGATTAGTGAGTGAACATCAAAAGGGACGTACTCAATATCAAAATGGCCCGCTTCGATTTTAGAAACATCCAGAATATCATTAATAATATTGAGCAAGTTCTGTGATGAAGTATCGAGAACATTCAGGTATTCGATTTGTTGGGGAGTGTTAGGAAGATCTTTCAATAGTGCCGCAATACCAATAATACCATTCATTGGGGTGCGTATTTCATGGCTCATATTGGCTAGAAATTCACTTTTCCTCTGATTCGCAATTTCAGCTTTTTCTCTTGCCTCAACCAGTTCCTGATAATTATGCGCGAGGTGATTAATACATGCATTGTAGTTGTTAGAAAGATCTTGAACTTCATCTTGGAATACCCGTGGTGGTAATGTCATCTTACTAGGCAGTGGGCCGTTGTTAAAATCGGCCATGGCTTGACTGATTGTTTTGAGCGGGCGTACCACCAGTTTTAAAGTAATCAGTAAAATCGCGGTGACAATGAGTAATGACTCAATGGCTTTCATTATGAGCAATAGTAAGAAATTACGGGTTAATTGTTCATAGGTAGGGGAAAGTGACGTTTGAACATAAAGATCTCCGAGGTGGTATTCTTTTGCTCCTTTCTGATGTGTCAAGCTCCACTTCGTTTCGATGAAGTCTCCTTCTACAGCCCTGCCTAGCTCAATAACGGGCTCTTTAGAGTTTTGGGAGTCTGTCTTGTTGCTCGCTGTACTCTGG
This sequence comes from Vibrio genomosp. F10 str. 9ZD137, assembly GCF_049974785.1. Taxonomy (NCBI): domain Bacteria; kingdom Pseudomonadati; phylum Pseudomonadota; class Gammaproteobacteria; order Vibrionales; family Vibrionaceae; genus Vibrio; species Vibrio genomosp. F10. Next base: position 709 of record NZ_JBNGCJ010000473.1, on the reverse strand, counting down.
GTGATATTAATATAATCAACATGAGGGTAACGCAAAAGCCCGGTCGCGACTATCGATAGCTGCTCTCTATCTTCAAACCACAGACTCGAACTCAGGCTAGGTAAGCTGGTTTCTTTGAGTAACTGGATATCTTCTGTCAGTGATTGAAGTTTATTTTTATAACTTAGGTAAGAATGGATAGAGGTGTTGATGAGTGCCAAAATAACGCTCACTAAAACGGTATATAAAACGAGCTGCTTATCAATGCCTAGACGTCGTTGCCTCAAAAACCACCTCTGTATCTCTATGAGATTTACTATTGTAGAAATCACTCTGATAACACGCAGCCTGACAACATTCAGTCTTTCAATAACCGCGTTTTAATACCAGCACTTTAAGGCATGAGAGCGTGAAAGTATCGCTGGCAGAAACTAGAGTGCTAATGTTAAAGATAGCTTGTATTGATGAATAGTAAACTCTTCTCAATCGCATCGAGGCTAAACTAAGAGGCTAGACAAAAAGGGGGGGAGGGAGAGTAGAGATAAAAATCCGACCACTGATGGCCGGATTTTGCATGATTAGGCGGTTAAATAGTGCTTCATGAACTTGGTGATGTTAACCAGATCTTCAATAGCAATATACTCTTCCGTGGTATGCACTTTTGCCATACCCGTGGAAAGGTTAACGGTTGTCAGGCCTTTTTCATTGAAATTATTCGCGTCACTGCCGC
>NZ_JBNGCJ010000472.1:0-2722 GCF_049974785.1 Vibrio genomosp. F10 str. 9ZD137 | reverse complement strand
TCTACTTTGGTACCAAAATCGTTCTCGGCTATCTCAGCCAGCGCCTGGCTAGATGCCATGGTAAATACGCAAGTGCCAAGCGTGAAATGAAGACGCCAGAACAGAGTTTCTTGAGTTAAATTAGGGTTCGCCTTAAGCACAGATTGAGTGAACAGAGACAGAACGCCTTGATAACGCGTGGTGATGAACCAGCGCAAATGCCCCTGAACGTCGGTGTATCCACGACCAATAAGCAACATAAATCGACTTGTTCCGTCTGGTCTCACACTGTTTAGTGCCCTTAACGGCTGACGTAACGATTCGAATACATCAGCCACTTCAAAATCATTGCGTTCATTAAGCGACTCCAACGACTGCTCAAGTGCTGGCATAAACGCTTCTAAGTATCGATCGATGACGGCTCTGACTAAGGTTTTCTTATCGCCAAAGTGATAGTTAACCGACGCCAAATTCACGCCTGCTTTGCTCGTGATCGTTCTTAATGACGTGTCATTAAACCCTTGCTCCGAGAACAACACTTCCGCCACATCTAGAATTTTATTTTTGGTATCGTTTTTGGCTGCCATTTCAATCGCTCGTATTAAACATCTGTTTGAAATATACAGATCGAAAACATGATTAACAAGCCATTAACATCACATTTATGATCATTGGTCCGACCAGAATAGTACGTAACGTTTTAATTTATTGAAAATAAAAGAGTTAAAAAAACTTCGATTTTTATTAAAAAAAGATGGAACTGTATTGGAAAAGGCGGGTCATATTAGGTGTAGTGAGCAGAGTTTTAAGAGTTTCACTGGCCGTCAGACTTGTTTTTATACTGCCACTACCGTTTAAACTGCTTTTTCATATTAACTCCTATGTTTGTATCTGCCCAGAACCTGATTGTTCTGGGCTTTTTTTATTCTGTTTTTTATTCTGATGTAGCGGTTTGTGGTCACGGTGTAATAGGTAAAATGGCGTCAGGATTGATATACTTCCTCAAAACCACATTCTTGAGCCTTTCCATGATCTTAAATAATTCTCCCGTCACTCAACATCGCTTTCAAGATATTGAGTTTTTCCTCAAGAGGGACGATAAGCTTCACAGCCAGTTTAGCGGTAATAAAGCTCGAAAATTCAAATGGCTACTCAATAACAATGACGAAACGATAACCACAATTATTGGCTATGGTTCTGCTCAAGCTAACTCGCTGTATTCCCTCGCTGCCCTTGCAAGCATTAAAGGGTGGCAACTTGAATTTTATGTTGATCATATACCCCATTGGCTCAAAAAAACGCCTATCGGTAATTATCGAGGTGCACTGGATTTAGGGGCTAAAGTCATTGTGGTAAAAGAGGCGATTTCGACGCCTCTTCACCCTGCGGATTATATTGCACAGGTTCGTCAGCCAGACGAGTGCTGCATTGTTGTCCCAGAAGGTGGGCGTTCAACTTCAGCCGCATTAGGCGTTACCGAGCTTGCTGAGGAACTTTTACAATGGGCGAGATACGATAGCAGCCAACGTTGTGTTGTGGCTCTACCATCAGGAACAGGCACCACATCACTCTATCTAAGCCAGTATTTAAAGCCACATGGGATTGAGGTATTGACCTGCCCTTGTGTCGGTGGGCGCGATTATTTAATACAACAGTTTCATCAGTTAGAGCCTCACAACCACCCTGAAATCCTGACATTAGACAGCAAACATCATTTTGGACAGCTCGATCATGAAGACTACTTAATTTGGCAGCAGTTACTCGAAGATACTTATGTCGAATTTGATTTGCTCTATGATCCGATGATGTGGCGCTGTTTACTCAAACATAGACAATACTTAGAAGACAAAACGCTGATCTATGTTCATCAAGGTGGGATCTTAGGCAACGAGAGTATGCTACCTCGATATCAAAGGCAGTGGGATTAAATGACACCAGTAAGGAAGATTTGAATGATAAAATATCAACTGATAACGCTCACTTCTATCGTTTCAATGACTTCTATCGTTGCAATGATAGCGCCCCCATTGAATGCGAAAGTGATTTCAACACCGGGGAAAAGTATTATTGCCGTTGATGGTTCAAGCGCAGCAAAACGGGTTTGCTATTACCAAGACCAAGCCTACTCATTAGGGGCAATTCTTCAGGTTGGCGAGCATTACATGATCTGTAAGGAAGCGAATGACTTTGAAACCAATGGTGCCTTAAAATGGGTTCAACTGAAATCTTCATCACAAGATAACTAAAAAAGCGCTACCAAAGTAGCGCTGTGATGCTTGATTCTAGTGGGGGAAAGCATCGAAATTAAACGGTGCAGTTGAATCTGAGATCTTTCATGTTACTGAAATATCTTATGCTCCTGCCATCTCTTACGCGACGGCTGCCTCTTTGCTCGATTCTCTTTGCTTTAAGAACGCATAACCAAACCCGGTCACTGCAGTACCTGCCGCTATTGCCACTAAATACATCAGTATTGGTGAAATTGCACCAGGGATAAGCAACACAAATAAACCACCGTGCGGTGCCATCAGTTGAGCGCCAAACAGCATCGAAAGTGCACCCGTTAATGCTCCGCCTGCCATACACGCTGGAATAACACGCATCGGATCTTTTGCTGCAAATGGAATCGCACCTTCAGAAATGAAGCACAGTCCAAGAACAAATGAGGCTTTACCCGCTTCTCGTTCACTCGCCTCAAACTTATCTTTCGCTAACCAAGTCGCAAGGAGATCGGAAGAGCGGT
>NZ_JBNGCJ010000471.1:0-4533 GCF_049974785.1 Vibrio genomosp. F10 str. 9ZD137 | reverse complement strand
GGAGTAGAACAGCCTACAAACCCAGGCACTGGAGGTCATGGTGGAGGCCGTTTTGATGGTGGAGGAAATGCCCAAGCAAAAGAAAATATAGGTATAGTTGCAGAAAAAGTTGTATATGAATATTTAAAGTCCAAATACAAAACTGTTAATTGGGTTTCAAAGTTTGCGGCAAAAGCCCCTAAAGAACACCCTGGCTTCAACCCAGAAGGTCATGATGGACATGGTTATGATATTGACTACATTGATAAAAATGGAAATAAAATATATGTTGAGGTTAAGGGTAAATCAGACAACTCCTTAACTTTTGAAATATCTAAAAATGAAGTTGATCGGGCCTTGGAAGAAAAGTCTCAATTCAAGTTGATATTTGTAACTAATGTGATGGATAATAAAAATAGGAAAATTCGAGACTTAGGTAATATATTCTCGATAAGAGATGATGAAGATTTTTTCAAGAATAGTAATTTCACCGCAGTTTATAAGAGCTTTGGGATTAGATTTAAAGAAAAGTAGTAAATTACATAATCTAAGTGCGTCCAGTATTTTATATTCAGTAAATAAGTCACTAAATTTTGGTCAGGTTGATTCTACTAGTTCTCACACCCTTAAAGCCGCAGTTCCATTAATCAGGAACTTCTTACAATTTTTGCAACAGTTCTACTAACGTAGAAATACTCGGAAGTAGATTGACTGGCAATGTGCATATTTTGCACATTAGCTAATTCTATTGTAAAAAAAAGGCGTTCTGAAACGAATCAGATTAACAGCCCTAATTTTCACTCTCAAATCAACTTAAGCACCCCATTCACATAGCCACGCTGGTAAACTTCTATGCCATTTTCGTCTTTCACTTGCCCCGTCGGCATCACAACCCATCGTTGCTCATCCATAAACTCGTCAGAAACGGACGCCCTCAAAGCCTCCACTTCTATTGGCGTCAGCTGATTTGAAGTAGCCGCCACCTGAGGCTGAGATTTAGCCGTCCGGTCAATGACAATATCGGCATTCGCTTTTAGTACGTTAAGCTGATCCCTGTATTTGTTCCTCTCCGCAATTAACGAGCCAACAACCGCTCGAATGACTGGATCATCGATAGACTCCAGTATGTGTTGGTCATTATTGTTGAGAAGCTGCTTCTGACGCACCGAGAGTGGCTTCTTACGAGTCGTTCCTGAATAGGCTGCCCATGCATCAATCAATTGCTGAAAATGCTTTCCTGTTCGATTACGAATGGTCTGTGTCGAAGGTCCGCCTTGTTCTTGAGATAACTTTCCAATCGTCACGATAGAGAAGTCCAATGACTTGGTCTGGCTTTGTTGTTCTAGAATGTTGTGCAATGTTCTTAGCGCTGTCGTTGTGCGGGCTGTCGCGCTGGAACACAGTTCTTCCAGAATAATGTACGGGTCCACTGGGTTAGCCATTTTTAATTACTCCCATTTTATTTTTCGACAAGTCAGCAAGGCGTAACATATTGATTCCCGTTTGCGCCTCAATAGCCTTTACGCCTATCTCTAATAAACCCGCGTCTTGTAAATACGTTTCCGTATCAAGATACGATGCGATGAGGCCCATCGCTTTGGTTTTATCAAGCTCTCCTGTCGCTTTGAGCATGGCATTAATCATTGCATTACCCGCTAAGAGCTGAGTTTCATCATCAAGCTGCATCAAAAATGGCATGTAACCCGACTGCATGAGCATTGAATTTAACTTGTTTGATCGATGACTGATTGCTGGCGTTTTTCTTAAATCATCCCGTAGATCCGCGTAAATTTCGGCGTCATCGCATAACTGTATCAACTGTCGAAACTCTGACTCTGTGTCAACAAAACTAAAGAACGGGGAAATCTCCGTATGTGATCCTATTGCGATGACTTTATCGACGGTGTCTTCGGGGAGCCGCTGTTCTTCGATGCGAATAAGCTTACGAATTATCTGAAAACAGGTGACCAAATCTTTACAGTATTCATCCGCATCAATTTTTTGTTTTTCAATTCTGCGGTCTATTTGATGTAAGTACTCATACTTCTGGAACTGCTCGTTGTTCACTTCACAGAAGTATTCTTCGTCTAGTAATTCGGCTTGCTCAGCTTCTAACTCTGCGGCAATTTTGGCCGACTCTGACGCGTGATAGCTAAGATTATTGAAATGGGCGGTTAAAGAATGGATGTATTTAATGTCGGTAATAAACCAACGGCAACGGACGCAATTTTCAATACCATGAGGAACGGGGCCATACAAATCCGCTTGGTTACGATTCGCTTTCTTTAGTTTTTCCCCTCCGTTCCAACACCCTGCTGTGGAGGTACTTTCTACTAATGGCGTTGTGTTCCCGCCTGCTAAACAAATACCTATCGCCTTTTCTTGCCACCCTGCGGGGTTTCGAACCCTTAATACTGTTTGAAGGGACTCTATATCGGTATAAGCGGATTGTAAGCCAATCTCTTCTATCGATTTATTGACCAAGAATGAATGCAACGTCGCATCGTTTTGTTCTTCAATTTTGTTTTCTGCTGCCTTCATCTTTTTTGCCATCATCACTGGGGATACTTTTGTGTAATGCATGGTCATGATGAGTCGACTGTGACCGACCAATAACTTAGATAACACCGGTGCGGGGATTTCACCTTCAATGGTGTAGCAGGTGATCAGAGAAACGCGTAACGAATGTAACGGAAATAGTGTCTTACGATGATTAGCAGGGTCAATGAAATGAACTTTGCTGCCATCCATGAGTTTGTGATCATCTTTTTGAATCTTGATTTCTAGTTCCGCCATCAAGCTTATCCAAAGCGTGTTCAAATACCCTTGAGTGATCGGCATTTCCTTTTCACTGTGCAGAGCAGCGGCGGCATTACGAAACAAAAAACAAATATCACCGATCTCATTTCGTTGAATATCCGTTTTGGTACTTCCAAAGTGCTTATAATCAAGCTTATGGATAGAAGTCGGTTTGGTAATGGGGTTGTATTTCTGTTGCCAGTTTCGCAGCTTCTCTAACCAATATAAGACTTCTTCATGCTGCCAAGGGATCACATAGCCTCGCGTGATTTCATCCTTATTTTTATCGGCGGTCTTATTAGTGTTTATATAGAGGCCTGTCATTACATCACCAATATCGGGTGTGATGATTCGGTGAAAAATACCTTTTTGCCAAGGGCGCTTTTCACTGCCTTCAGCAAACTCATTCATTTCATTGGCAACCCAGCTTCCACTCTCGTAGCGCCACGTATCGGCTTCACCAGAATCAAGCATGCGAACCTGAAAAGTACGTAATGGAAGCTGTAATTTTAGGTACAGCGCCATTGCGCGGACGGGTGACCAAACCACATAAAAGTGGTCACCTTCCTTAAACGGCTTTAGTACTCCATCAATTCTAATACTGCGAGGCTTATCTACTTTGATTTTCCGCCATACACAATCAGGGTCATCTTTATCAATGGCAGAGCCGTCAACAATGAACCAATCTCTTTGATGCCGACCATTTGAGATAAATGCGTCACTTTGCTCAATCGCCCATTTCCAATCTGAAAAGTTGCCCCTTTCAATCGGACAAAGAATTTTTCGCAACCGTTTAATGTAGGTATAAGGTAAAGCGTTGTAGACCGTTTCTTGATTTTTAACTGGATTAGACCCTTTTTGAAAAGGGTTCTTAAACATGGCAACCAACTCACCGTCATCATCCGGTTGAGAATAATAGGTGGTTATCACCCAATCGATAAACGAGCACACCTCATTGTTTTGTCGAACCCTGTAGCCTTCCGACAATTCGAATTGACCGAGAAACTTAACATAATCTTGCGGACCCATTTCGAAAAACTCGACGGGATCAACAATGAATTTCGGAACTAAGAATTCATCCAAAAACCGGTCCAACGCATTCTTCTTATGATCAATGCCATATTTGTTTTGGTGTAACCACGTCGCCGCAACTTCTCGCCACGTATCCCAACCCGTACCATTCTTTTCGGTGAACCAATTAAATTCATAGTCTGTTGATTTCATGAGGCTCGCTTCCCAAACTTAGGTGCTCTACCTGAAAATAAGCCATCAGGATCAATATCTTCGAACCCAGATTCCATAATGGTTTCCCAGCTCAACTCCACATCTTGCTTAAAGTTCGCATACTGCTGACCATCGAGTTTCTGCGTGGCACGCTCGCAAGCAAGTGTGACATCACGAACGCCTGGTTGCGTGTAAATCGACTGAGATAAGAGAGAAGAATGATGCAGTGCTTTCTTGATGAATCGCACATCTACCCCGGCATTCGACATCCGTCTTCCATAGGCATGACGATGGCCATGAGGCGAGCGACCTTCGGGCTTCGATGTGATTTGACCAATTCTGCCCATACCCGCCGCATAGCTTTGGTTGAATGCATTGAGTGTTAATGCGTTACCCAGTTGCTTTCTAGCAAAAGAAACAAAGGCGTAAGGGTGATTTCGCCGAATAGGAAGCAAGGCCATTAAATATTGCTGCCATAAATAAGCAAACACTTCCCCGTAATAAGAGGGAAACCAATGAAGTTGAATGTAG
>NZ_JBNGCJ010000470.1:0-15874 GCF_049974785.1 Vibrio genomosp. F10 str. 9ZD137 | reverse complement strand
GCTGCAGCTTCCACAATCACTGGTTCACCAACAACATCCGTATCAGCAGCGCTATTTTCTGAACCAGAGTGGTCCAAATTGTCGGGGGCATTCAACTCGCTAGGAGGAAATGTCTCAGTCGCTTTATTGATACCTTGAATGCGAAGCACTTCCTGTTCGAACTCTGCTTGAGACGCCAGTAAATGCACATTAAATGTCACGGTTGTCCCTTGAATTTTAACGATATCGAGGGAAGCAACAGAAGACAATGCTTTTAAATTATTTTCCAATTGGAAGAAATCAAGTGCACTGTCTATTGAGGTAAATTGAGCGATCACAGATTCCGAAGATTCACTCGCAACCATGACAGCATTTTTATTCGCGTAGTAATCGCTAACCGTATTGATCATATCTGCAGCAGATTGGGAGCCTGACTCAGTGCCGGTAATAGGTGCTTGAGTGCGTGACATCATACTCGATGGCTTTTGATCATAAAGCGTCCAACGAAGATTGTTCCCTTGAGAGCGAACGACCAAAACTGCATCACTCGGATAACGCTGGCTTGCCGTACTAATTGGCTCAACGAATCCACCCCAGACATCAGCGATGGAAATGCCTGTAATATCATCAAAATCCCCAATAGGCAAAGTAATGGGTAATCCGCGACGTTGCGCTTCACTTTTTATCTCGTTAAGGACAGCCGTTGATGAGTGTTCCCAGGAAATATTACGTTCAAAGTTTGAGTCTTCGACTAACCAAACCAGCAAGTTCGAACGAGATTCAGGCCAAAATGGGACTTGAGCTTGACTGAGCAGACCACGAATCTGAGGCGCATTGAACCCCATACGTATCGTTGATTGTTCATTGACTTGGTCATAACTGATTTTAGATAAATATTGAGAATGCTGACTCAGTGCTTTTTTTATCACCTCATTTTCAATCGCAGTGCGATCACCGGAAGCTCGGATGATGACTTCTTTCATACCTGCCACTCGCGCAGCAGCATCTCCGTTATCTTTTTCCTGATCGATGACAATTTCGGCGCGATATAAATCGACATTGGTCAGAGCGTGAGCAGAGACAGACAATAAACTTACGATCAATAAAACTAAATGACGCATATGTTTCCTACATAATGGCTAGCGAAAGTAGATGATAAGCAACTATCTACCCGTGAGCAAGAAATGGACTTCAAGATACCGTGAGAATTTGACTAAGACTGCCGCAATAGCAATCAGAATTCATAATTTATGTGAATTAATTTGATCTACCCCACCGCAAACGTTTTCGTAGGTGCTAAAATCCCTTCGTTTTTTAACATCGGCTTTCCAGCTAACCGTTCAACCACAACGACCACTTCAACCAACAGGAAACTACCATGAAAAATGCTATTCAGGGTGCACAAATGCTCTTTGTCGCCTTTGGTGCACTTGTACTTGTGCCATTGCTTACTGGGCTTGACCCCAATGTCGCCCTTTTTGGTGCTGGTGTGGGTACGCTTATTTTCCAAGTAATGACTCGTCGATCTGTACCCATTTTTCTAGCTTCATCTTTTGCTTTTATTGCACCGATTATGTTTGGGGTACAAACATGGGGTATTGGCGCCACCATGGGCGGACTGATGGCAGCTGGCTTTGTCTATGTGTTGATGGGCGCGGTTATCAAAGTTAAAGGTGTTGAGATCATTCACAAACTTCTCCCACCTGTGGTTGTTGGCCCAGTGATCATTGTTATTGGCTTAGGCTTAGCCCCAGTTGCGGTTAATATGGCACTGGGAAAAACAGGGGACGGTAGTCTTCAACTGATTGACGGCACTGCTTCTCTTTGGATCTCAAGTGTGGCTCTTGTCGTTACGATTGCCATCAGTGTTTTTGCGAAAGGTTTTCTTAAGTTATTACCTATTTGCGGCGGTATCATGGCAGGTTACGCGCTTAGCCTATACTTCGGTGTTGTCGACTTTACTCCAGTGGCTCAAGCAGCATGGCTGTCTCTGCCGAACTTTACTGCGCCTGAATTCAATATCAATGCCATTCTATTTATGATCCCAGTCGCCATTGCACCGGCTGTCGAGCACGTGGGTGATATGCTTGCGATTTCAAATGTGACCAAAAAAGACTATCTCAAGAAACCAGGTTTACACCGCACAATTGCGGGTGATGGAGTAGCGACCATCGCGGCTTCAATGATGGGGGCGCCACCAAACACAACATACAGTGAAGTCACGGGTGCCGTTATGCTTACCAAGGCTTTTAATCCTGTCATCATGACATGGGCAGCAGTGACAGCGATTGTTCTCGCGCTTGTTGGTAAACTGGGCGCATTGCTTCAAACCATCCCAGTTCCGGTTATGGGCGGTATTATGATTTTACTGTTTGGCTCAATTGCAACGGTTGGTTTGAATACCCTGATTAAAAATAACGTCGATTTACACAAATCACGCAACCTTGTTATTGTCGCCGTGACACTTGTTTTCGGTATCGGTGGCATGGCATTTGGTATTGGGGAGTTCAGCCTGCAAGGGGTTAGCCTGTGTGGTATCGTGGCTATTCTTCTTAACCTAGTTTTACCTCATGATTTGGGCGAAAATCACATCGTCGATAATGCTCAAATGGAAGAAGAGATCAAATAAGCGCTCCTATTTATTACGTAGCTCCGATTTAGTACATAGCTCCAACTTAGTACATAGCTATCAAGCTTAAAAATACATAATAAAGGCCAAATACATTTTGTGTATTTGGCCTTTTTAGTTTCGCATCAGCGATTCAATCACACAAACAAGCAAAATGTGCATGGGTCAATTGAGCAAGATCTTGCGGGGAAAGTTCAATCTCTAAACCACGCTTTCCTGCACTCACGCATATTGACGGTCGCTCTGTCGCGCTCATATGAATAAACGTGGGCAATCGTTTTTTTTGCCCAAGTGGACTGATTCCACCAACCACATAGCCCGTGACTTTTTGAGCGATATTCGCATCTGCCATGGCGGCTTTTTTGGCCTTCGCCGCTTTTGCCGCTAACTTAAGGCTTAACTGGTTTTCAACTGGAATAATGGCTACCGCTAAGTTCTTGGGCTCCCCATTTAAACAAAACAATAGAGTTTTGAAGACGGTGCTTGGATCTTGCCCTAACACCTCTGCGGCTTCTAACCCAAAACTTTTCGCCCTGGGATCATGTTCATACTGGTGGATCTTATGCGGCACTTTATTCTTAATTGCACACTCTATAGCAGGCGTCATGTGGCTGTCCTTTACTCGCGTGTCATCCGTCACGAAAAACCAAGTGCTTAATAGACCATAGATTGTATGAAAAAAAAAGCGGCGCACCTGAGTGCACCGCTTCTTTACTTATATCAAACCATTACTATCGCTCTGGTTTATTATTTTAATGCTTATTTGTAGACCATTTCACCTGAAGGTGCATAAAGGCTTACATCAACTGGGCTATTTGCTTCTAAGTATTCTTTCAATACTTCAGCATCAACAAACCCTGTGTTTACAAAACCTGGATGAGCGGTCAGTTTTGGATATCCATCGCCACCAGCCGCGTTATAGCTTGGTACGGTAAAGCGATACGTATCCTCAACGTTTAGCGGTTTGCCAGCAATCATCACATTCGATACTGCACCGTTTTCAACCGTCATTGAAATACCAGCAAACTGTGCGTACGCACCTGAATCAACCGGTTTAGTTGCCACCACATTTAGGTAATCGATAACCTCAGCACCTGACATGTCAGTATACGTAAGGATGTTGGCAAATGGTTGAACAATCAGAACGTCTTTATAGGTTACGTCGCCCGCTTCAATCGAGTTACGCACACCACCAGAGTTCATTACGGCAAAGTCTGCCTTCGCGCGTTCCATGTGTGCTGTTGCGATCAAACGACCCAGGTTGGTTTGTTGGAAACGAACCACATTACGGTCGCCTTCAAGCTTCTCATTAATCTCACTGATTTTCTCATTCAGCTGAGCTTGACCTTGCTCTTGGAAAGGACGCAAGAATTCAAGAAGCTCTTGATCTTGAGCAATTTCGTCTTCAATAAGAACACGTTGAGATTTACCATCAACTTTAATTTTCTTCTTCAAGTTAACAGGAATCAAATCGTAGCTGACCATTTCAAGTTCACCGTTTCGGAATTCATAGTCAGCTCGGCCAACATATTTACCCCATTCGTGCGCTTGTACAATGTAAGTACCATTTTGCATATCTGGCTTACATTCATCACTAGGATTGAATTTCTTGGTCACGACATTAGGCGCTTCCATACAAACAGGTTCTTGAGAGTGACCACCAACGATCATATCCAGTGAGCCTTCATCTAGGTAACGAGCTAAAGCAACATCACCAGGCGCATTAATGCCACGCTTACCATCTTCATAGTGACCCATGTGTGTCACAGCGAAAATAAGGTCTGGTTTTTCTGTTTTTTCTAATTCAGCAATCAGTTTCTTTGCTTCTTCTTTAGGGTCACGGAAGTCAATGCTACCAATAAACTCTGGGTTACCAATTTTCGCTGTATCTTCAGTGGTTAAACCGATAACAGCAATTTTGATGCCTTGCTTAGTGAACATTTCGTAAGCTTGGAATTTACGCTCGCCCGTTGCTTTGTCGTAAATGTTAGCCGATAACATTGGGAAGTTAGCCCAATCGATTTGCTGTGCTAAAACTTCAAGAGAGTTATCAAACTCGTGGTTACCTAATGCCATCGCATCGTAACCAATCTTGTTCATACCTTTAAAATCAGGTTCAGCATCTTGTAGATCAGACTCTGGTACACCTGTATTGATATCGCCACCAGAAAGAAGCAATACACTGCCACCTTCAGCACGAATCTCTGTACGTAATTCGTCGATCAACGTTTTACGTGCTGCCATACCGTACTCACCGTATTTGTTTTGCCAAAAACGACCATGATGGTCATTAGTGTGTAAAACGGTCAGTTTATATGTTGTATCTGCTTCCCACTCATGAGTAGGTTGAGTTGCACAACCTGCTAGAGTTGCAAGAATCGCTGCGCTTAGCGTCGTTTTTAGAATAAGGCCTTGCTTCATTGTCATACCTTTGAACTGTTGGGGGATCCACTGCATTTAATATCGACCCATATAGAATAGACCACACCATATTTTTGGTGCTTATGGCTCAATAAACTTGAACCAGTCTAAATTAACACAGCAAACCGTACACGAAGATTTCATATTTATGTCGATTAGATCACTATAAATAAGTGAATAAAGTGTAACGAAATTGAATGTTTTCATATCGCATTTCAATGGATCACAAGCAAACGTTTTACTGTGAAGTTAGGCATGAATTACGCTGAAGTCAGGGCAATTGGCTGCGCCAGATACAAAAAAGGCCATCAAAATGATGGCCTTAGAAAGAAAGTGCGCCGTGTTATTAAGTTAAATCAGAGACGATTGCCCTAAAAGCACACACGCGACTCGATCTCACTGGCTACTTAATATCACTCACTATTTAATATCAATAGGTGCAAACCCTTTGATCAAATCATCAAGTGCTTTCATCTGGGCTAAAAACGGCTCAAGTTTATCAAGAGGTAACGCTGACGGGCCATCACATAATGCTTGGTCGGGCGTTGGATGCGCTTCAATAAATAGACCAGCAATCCCTGTTGCTAAGCCCGCTTTTGCTAACTCTACGGTTTGCTCACGTCGCCCACCAGATGCTGCTCCAGAAGGGTCACGCATTTGCAGTGAATGTGTCACATCAAAGATGATTGGACTGCCGTTAGATGCTTTTTTCATGACGCCAAAACCAAGCATATCCACGACTAAGTTATCGTACCCCATGCAAGAGCCTCGCTCACATAGGATGATATTCTCGTTACCACATTCAGCGAATTTATCGACAATGTTACCTACTTGATTTGGGCTCATGAATTGTGGTTTCTTAACATTAATCACAGAGCCAGTTTTAGCCATCGCCTCAACAAGATCGGTTTGGCGCGCTAAAAACGCAGGTAACTGGATAACGTCCACAACATCAGCAACGACCTGAGCCTGCGCCTCTGTATGAATGTCCGTGATGATTTTCACACCAAAAGTCTCTTTGATTTCTTGAAATATCTTCATGCCTTCATCAAGACCAGGGCCACGGTAAGAATGCACTGAGCTACGATTCGCTTTATCAAATGATGCTTTAAATACGTATGGAATGCCTAGTTTCGCGGTCACTTTAACGTAGTGTTCACAGATCTGCATCGCGAGATCACGAGACTCTAAAACATTCATCCCAGCAAATAAGGTAAATGGCTTATCGTTAGCTACTGGAATATCACCAATATTAACTACTTTTTGTTCCATTTTATTCTCTCTATATTGTTATGACTCGCACGCTATCCAATGGGCCTTTTAGCGTACGGTTTAATTGTCTAATGCACTTTTGGCAGCTTGGTGATTTCATTATTGAGTTGGTTTGATTGTTTAATGAACTTGTCTACCTAATGAACGCACTTAATCACTGTATTGGCTTTAATGAACAACCACACAGGTTTCACTCATGACACTGATTTGATTTTTTAACAGTTCACTCGCAGGGTCATCTGGGCACTGATCAACAAAATACTGAAAATCAGACGAAGCAATTTGATGGCAATCGAGCTGCTGATAAATAAAACCTCGATCACGGATTTCGTATGGATCGTCAGGGACAAACGTCAGCGCCAAATTTGAACATTGTAACGCTAAAGTATAGCGCTCCTCTCGAAGTAACGAGCTTTTTAATAATGCTAACCAACGACCTATAATCGTTGGATTATCCGCAACGTCCAGGTGTTTGGATTTTATTTGTGCAAGAGGCCCTTCTTGACCAATGAGCCAAGCTTGCAGTGTATGCATTGACACATATTCACCATCAAACGGGTTTAGGTAGAGAGGCTTCTCGCCGTACCAGGTCAGTTTAATAATGAATTGCGTTGGAAAAGTGACCCCTTCAATGGGAAAACCAAGTTTCCGACCTAGGTACAAAATCAGCGCACCTAAACTGACTGGAATGCCTTTACGACGCTCTAATACTTTATCAATGAACGCGTTATTAGAATTAAAGTACGCATCCTTATCCCCTTTAAATCCCCACTCTTGATAGAATAAACGTAAGAATGATTCAAACTTCTGTTTTTCATTATTCTCATGACAAAGGGCAAGCTCGGCTTCAGATAAAAGGCGCTCAAGTTCATTTTCAGCCCATTGTTTTTGCGTTGCTGGGTTGACGGCTTTGTTAAGCACTAACGCTCCCTCAGCCAACTCTAATGAGTCAAAATCTTCGTCAAAAAGTTCTCGCATTAACGATTGCCTGTACCTGTATTTATTGGGGTATGAATGGGCAGTATTCCCATCCGTTTAACTCTGTATGATCGCTTCCGACCGATTGCTTTACCACACCCTAGTATGTCTATCATAACCATGATGCTTACATAAACATCGAGGTTTTAGTGATCGCGACTTTTGCTGCCATAACTAACCAACCTAAAGCACCAAAGAATGAAAAGGTCTTTAGCCATTTGTTTTTGCCAAGTTTTAAAGCAAAAAATCCCAGCGCGATATAGGCAAGAACGCAGGTGATTTTTTCCGTTAACCAAGCACCTTCTGGTGTAAAAGGAACAAAGCCGGTAACAAACATCAAACCAAAGCCAGAAAGAAGCAATAGCGTGTCATTAACATGAGGGAATATTTTTAAAACCGGGTTATTGACGAGTTTTGAATCTGCCATCATCAGGGCAAAACGTACTGACAGTAACGTTGCGCTTAACGCGATAGTCAGCATATGAAAATGTTTAATTCCTTCGTACATTTACAGCTCTCTTATTGGTTTGTCTTCCATTGACCGAGAGTAACTCGATCGTTATTTCCATAATCTTTTTCTGTGACAACATGCTGGTAACCCAACGCTATCAAAATATCTCTTACCTGAGCGCCTTGTTCAAAGCCATGCTCAAACATCAGCCATCCGTCTTCTTCAAGAAAACCGATAGCCTGCTCCGATATCGTTCGAATATCGGCTAAACCATTTTCTTGCGCCACTAAGGCACTCATAGGCTCAAAGCGAACATCTCCCAATGCAAGGTGTGGATCGCTTTCATCAATATAAGGCGGATTGGAAACAATTAAAGCAAACTTTGTTCCACTATCGAGTGGGGAAAACCAACTTCCTGATAAAAATCGTGCATTTGTGATACCCAAACGCTTTCCGTTTTCAGCCGCGAGGTGTTGAGCGTCTTGCTTGAGATCGATGCCAATGACGGTTCTCTCTGGCATTTCAGAAGCCAAAGCTAACGCTATTGCACCTGTCCCCGTTCCCAAATCTAAGATCGAACCTGATTGACCCACCGATTTATCAAGGGCCAGTTCAACTAACCTTTCTGTATCTGGGCGAGGGATTAACGTCGTTGGAGAAACCTTCAACGGCAATGACCAAAACTCTCGTTCACCAACAATATATGCAATGGGCTCACCGGTGATACGCCGCTCAAGAAGGTTTTTAAAATCATCATCTTGCTGCTGAGTCAGCTCTTTTTCTGGCCAGGTTAATAAAAATGAACGAGGTTTATTTAAGCTATGACAAAGCAATACCGCGGCATCAAGGGAAGGCGATTCACTGCCGCTCTCTTGAAGCGCTGCAATAGCGCTGTTTAATGTTTGTTCTACCGTTAACACAATCGACTAACTTAGTTATTATCAGCTAGCGCGGCAAGTTGGTCCGCTTGGTGCTCGAGTATCACAGGATCAACCAGGCTTTGCATATCACCTTCAAGCACTTCGGTTAGGCGATATAAAGTCAAGTTAATACGGTGGTCCGATACTCGACCTTGAGGGTAATTATACGTACGAATACGATCACTACGATCACCAGAGCCTAACAGATTACGACGAGTATCTGACACTTCCGCTGCTCGACGAGCTTCTTCCGCTTGAACAATACGCGCAGCCAGGACTGTCATGGCTTTTGCTTTGTTTTTATGTTGCGAACGCTCATCTTGACACTCAACGACCGTACCCGTCGGTAAGTGAGTGATACGAATAGCAGAATCAGTGGTGTTGACGTGCTGTCCACCCGCACCAGAGGCACGGAACGTATCAATTTTCAAATCAGCCGCTTTAATTTCTGGCAAGTCGGCTTCCGGAATCTCAGCCATCACAGCAACGGTGCACGCAGAAGTATGAACTCGACCTTGAGATTCGGTTTCAGGTACGCGTTGTACGCGATGACCGCCTGATTCAAACTTCATGGTACCGTAAACCGCTTCACCGCTGATCTTCGCGATCATCTCTTTGTAACCACCCTGCTCTGAAGCATTGCAGCTCATCACTTCGACGCGCCAGCCTTTTTTCTCAGCAAATTTAGAATACATACGGAACAGGTTTCCGGCGAAGATGCCCGCTTCGTCGCCACCAGCTCCAGCACGAATTTCTAAGAAACAGTTACGCTCATCGTTGGGATCTTTTGGAATTAATAGAATTTGTAGATCGTCGGTTAAACGTTCAATCGCTTCTTTTGCTTCTTTGATCTCTTCTTGCGCCATTTCACGCATTTCAGCATCGTCTTCTTTTGCCATTTCTTCAGCAGCTTCTAAATCTTCTTGAGCTTGCTGATAAGCTTGGAAACACGTCGTTACTTCTTCTAGCTGTGAGTACTCTCTTGAAAGAGCACGGAATTTATCTTGGTTACCAATGACATCTGGATCGCCAAGTAGATGTTGAACTTCTTCATAGCGTTCAACAAGAGTTTCAAGCTTTACTAAAATCGATGCTTTCATAATTCTTTTCTTAACTTAGGTTACAAAGGTCACTCAAAAGTGACCTTCCATATAAAATGATTTATTCGCGATGACAACTATTTCAGTTCATCGAGCCCCAAACTTTGCCTAATAACAGCCAGCTTAGCGGGCTCCCCTTGCTCTGCTGCACTTTGAAGCGCACGAGTGGGAGCGTGTATCAATCGATTGGTGAGTTTGTTGCTTAACTCTAGCAATACCTTTTCAGGCTCACTGCCAGAAAGGAGTGACTGAAGGCTTTTTGCCAGCAACTCCTCTCGGATTTCATTCGAGGTATTGCGAAATTCTCTTATGCTATCTACCGCTTGCAATGATCTCAGCCAAGTCATAAATGTGGCACTTTCTTCACTCACGATCGCTTCAGCTTGTATTGCTTCGACTTTCCTCTGTTCCATGTTGCTTTCAACAATGGATTGCAAATCGTCGACAGTATATAGATAAGCGTCGTTAAGATCGCCTACTTGAGACTCAATATCTCGCGGTACGGCAATATCAACCAACAACATAGGTTGATGTTTGCGCGCTTTGAGTGCTGTTTCTATCATTCCTTTACCAATGATCGGTAACGGACTTGCCGTTGAACTGATCACAATATCGGCTTTAGCCAAGTGGCTGGGAATTTCTTCCAGGCTGATAACATGCGCGCCAAATTGATCCGCAAGCCCTAACGCCCGCTCACGAGTTCGGTTAGCCACTATAATGTTTGAACACCCGTTACTGGCTAAATGTTTTGCGACCAGTTCAATCGTTTCACCGGCCCCCACCAACAACACCGTTGAATCAGCAAGAGACTCAAAGATGTGTTTAGCAAGCGTACAAGCGGCATAAGCAACAGACACCGCACTTCCGCCAATTTCCGTTTCAGTGCGTACCCGTTTCGCGACAGAAAATGCTTTTTGAAATAACTTCTCGACCGATGAATTGACGGACTTTGCATCACGAGCATCAGCATACGCTTGTTTGACCTGCCCTAAAATCTGAGGCTCACCTAACACCAAAGAATCTAACCCGCATGACACTCGCATTAAATGGCGAATGGCCGCTTGTTCTTCATAGGTGTAAATACTCGGTTTTAGCTCTTCGGGACTCACTTGGTGAAAGTGGGTTAACCACTCGATGACTTTGCTCTTTGTGGCCGACTTAGTATCACAATAAATCTCTGTGCGATTGCAGGTCGATAAAATGACGCTGCCATGCACGTTTGTATTTGCTTCCAGTTGCTTTAACGCTTCAGATAATTTATCTGGGCCAAACGCGACTTTTTCTCGCAAATCAACAGACGCTGTATTGTGATTGATGCCAATAACAAGCAAGGACATGTATAGAAAGTTCTCAGATTAAGGGAAAGACATGTAGGCAGGGAATTTTACTTGATGCCCCCCGTTATTAAAAGAGTGAACGCGATTTGTTTTTCTGACTTCGTGATATCAATGTTATAGTAATGGGCATTGGCTAACGAGAATAGTACAAAGTGCAACCAGTTATGATTATCTTTCGTCGACTTATCTCTTTTATATTCACAGTTTTGCTTTTGGCCGGTTGTTCAACTCTTCCAGAAAGCCAAACCAGTGTCGAATGGCAAGCTCACCTGGACAAACTGCGTTCTATTACCCAGTATAAAACAATCGGAAAACTGGGATATATCTCTCCAGAGCAGCGCCAATCATTAAACTTTCAATGGAAGCACACACCTGTACTAGAGCAGCTTCGCCTGACAACGTTTATCGGTCAAACTGTTTTAAATTTATCAATAACAGAATCCGGTTCGGTGGTGAACACCTACGATAACCAAACCCTTTCTCACCAAAGTGCCGATGTATTGATTGAACAGCTAACTGGCTTAACGATCCCAATTAAACAACTTGAAGATTGGTTGTTAGGAAACCCGACCCTTGCTGATACTTACCAGTTAAACGACAACAACACATTAAGCACTTTGCAAAAAACAGTTGGACAACAGCAGTGGCGACTTCAATTCTTATCCTATCAAGATGTTGAATATCAAGGCTCTGTCCTACCGTTACCTAGAAAAATTAGGCTTATTCATCAAGATACAAGTATCAATTTAGTCATTGCCAACTGGATTTTATAGCATGATTCCGAGCACCACTCGCTGGCCATCTCCTGCCAAACTTAACCTTTTCCTGTACATAACAGGCCGCCAAGATAACGGTTACCATGAACTTCAAACTTTGTTTCAGTTTCTCGAACATGGGGACGAACTGACTATCACGTCCAATGAATCAGGCCATGTCACGCTGCTCAATCCAATCGATGGGGTGGAAACCACCGACAACCTGATATGGAAAGCAGCAGATGCACTGAAACGTTATAGCCAATGTACGTTTGGCGCTGAAATAGGCATCCATAAAGTCCTACCAATGGGGGGCGGTATCGGCGGCGGATCATCAAATGCAGCAACAGTACTCGTGGCCTTAAACCATTTGTGGCAACTTAACCTTAGCGATGATGAACTGGCCCGTATTGGACTCGCATTAGGAGCGGATGTGCCTGTCTTTGTTCGAGGGTTCTCTGCGTTTGCTGAAGGCGTTGGTGAAAAGCTCACCGAAGCCAAGCCCGACGAAAAATGGTATTTGGTGGTAAAACCTCAGGTCAGTATCTCAACGGCTGACATTTTTACTCACCCTAATTTAACGCGTGACACACCAAAAAAGCCGCTAAATGTGCTGCTAAACGGGGATTACGAAAACGATTGCGAAAAAATTGTACGAATGCTGTACCCAGAGGTTGATCAGCAACTTTCATGGCTGCTACAATACGCGCCGTCGAGACTGACTGGAACGGGTTCTTGTATTTTTGCAGAATTTGACAGCAAAGATAGCGCGAATCAAGTTTTAGAATTACTCTCTGATACCGTCTCTGCTTTTGTGACGAAAGGACGAAATATTTCCCCGTTAAAAGAGACATTGGCTTTTTATAAAAAAGCCCACACCGAATTTACTTAAAAACTGGACGCAACCCTGAGGTTTCCACCGTGCCTGATATGAAGCTCTTTGCTGGTAATGCAACACCTGAACTAGCCCAACGTATTGCTGATCGTTTATACATCTCTCTTGGAGATGCTACTGTTGACCGTTTTTCTGATGGTGAAGTTGCAGTACAAATTAATGAAAATGTTCGTGGTAGTGATGTATTCCTGATTCAATCTACTTGTGCACCAACCAATGACAATCTAATGGAATTGGTGGTAATGATTGACGCAATGCGCCGTGCTTCAGCTGGCCGTATTACTGCTGTAATCCCATACTTTGGTTACGCACGTCAAGACCGTCGTGTCCGTTCAGCTCGTGTGCCAATTACGGCTAAGGTTGTTGCAGACTTCCTATCAAACGTTGGTGTTGACCGCGTTCTAACTATCGACCTGCACGCTGAGCAAATTCAAGGTTTCTTCGACGTACCTGTAGATAACATCTTTGGTACACCCGTATTGCTTGAAGATATGGCAAACCGTGGCCTAGATAACCCAGTCGTTGTTTCCCCTGACCTTGGCGGCGTTGTTCGTGCTCGCGCAACAGCAAAAGCACTGGGTGATGTAGATATCGCTATCGTTGATAAGCGTCGTCCACGCGCTAACGTTTCAGAAGTCATGAACCTAATTGGTGATGTTGAAGGCCGTGATTGTGTCATCGTTGATGATATGATCGATACAGGTGGCACTCTATGTAAAGCAGCAGAAGCGCTGAAAGAACGCGGTGCTAAGCGAGTATTTGCTTACGCGACTCACGCTGTTTTCTCTGGTACTGCAGCACAAAACATCAAAAATTCAGTACTTGACCAAGTGATCGTGACTGATTCGATTTCTCTGTCTCCAGAGATGAAAGCAACGGGCAAAGTAACAGAACTCAGCTTATCTCGCATGCTCGCTGAAGCGATTCGTCGCATCAGCAATGAAGAATCTATCTCTGCGATGTTTAACTAATTTACGTTAAACGCGTTAAGAGTCTCTACTCTTAAACCAGTAATTACACTGAAAGCACTTCATCTATTGAAGTGCTTTTTTATATCTAGCGCCAAGCTAGAGCCAAGCCTCTTTTCTGTGCTATGATACCGCGCTTTTTGATATTCCAGAGAGATCTAAACTTTGAGTCAGCAAATTAAACTGCTTGTTGGTCTAGCTAACCCGGGGGCTGAATACACCCGAACACGACACAACGCCGGAGCTTGGGTTGTGGAAGAACTAGCCAGAGTCCATAACGTTACCTTAAAAAGTGAAAGTAAATTTTATGGTTTAACCGGACGCATTCTTGTCAACGGTGACGATCTCCGCTTACTGATCCCAACGACCTTTATGAACCTATCAGGTAAAGCCGTTGGTGCGTTGGCCAAGTTTTATCAAATCAAGCCGGAAGAAATCATGATTGCCCATGATGAACTTGATCTCCCACCCGGAGTCGCGAAGTTCAAAAAAGGAGGCGGTCACGGTGGACATAACGGACTACGAGATACCATTAGCAAATTGGCTAATAATAAAGAATTTTATCGTTTGAGGATTGGCATAGGCCACCCTGGACATAAAGACAAAGTTTCAGGTTATGTGCTTGGTAAAGCTCCTGCAAAAGAGCAGGAATGTTTAGACGCAGCCATCGACGAATCTGTTCGATGCTTAGACATCTTATTAAAAGATGGTCTAACCAAGGCACAAAACCGCTTACATACGTTCAAAGCAGAATAAGGTTACTATCATGGGTTTTAAATGTGGCATAGTTGGATTGCCAAACGTCGGCAAATCAACACTATTTAATGCACTAACTAAAGCAGGCATCGAAGCAGCAAACTTCCCTTTCTGTACGATCGAGCCAAATACAGGCATCGTACCTGTGCCCGATCTTCGTCTTGACGCACTTGCAAAGATTGTAAACCCTCAAAAAATACTGCCAACAACCATGGAGTTTGTTGATATCGCAGGCCTTGTTGCTGGAGCATCAAAAGGGGAAGGCCTTGGCAACAAGTTCCTAGCTAACATCCGCGAAACTGACGCTATCGGTCACGTAGTTCGTTGTTTTGAGAATGACAATATTATTCACGTATCTGGCAAGGTTTCACCGATTGACGATATCGAGGTGATCAACTTAGAGCTTGCTCTTGCTGACTTGGATTCTTGTGAGCGTGCTCTTCAGCGTAACGCAAAGAAAGCCAAAGGCGGTGACAAAGACGCTAAGTTTGAAATAACGGTCCTAGAGAAACTGCTTCCTGTTTTCACCGAAGGTGGCATGGCTCGTACGGTTGAATTAAGCAAAGAAGAGCTGAATGCCATTGGCTATCTGAACTTCCTAACCCTCAAACCTACGATGTACATTGCTAACGTCAGTGAAGATGGATTCGAGAATAACCCTTATTTAGATGCCGTTCGTGAATACGCAGAGCAAGAAAACAACGTGGTCGTGGCTGTATGTGCTGCCATTGAATCTGAATTATCTGAACTTGATGACGAAGATCGTGAAGAATTCTTAGCGGATATGGGCATTGAAGAGCCGGGCCTTAACCGCGTAATCCGCTCTGGCTACGATCTGTTAACGTTACAGACTTACTTTACCGCAGGTGTAAAAGAGGTTAGAGCTTGGACAATTCCAGTAGGAGCAACAGCACCTCAATCAGCAGGTAAAATCCATACTGATTTTGAAAAAGGCTTTATCCGAGCTGAAGTTGTTGGTTATGACGATTTCATCCAATATTCAGGTGAAAGCGGGGCAAAAGAAGCAGGAAAATGGCGTCTAGAAGGCAAAGACTACATCGTGAAAGACGGTGATGTTGTGCACTTCAGATTCAACGTATAATTCAATACGTTAGACTCCCCTAGTTCCTTTAATATTAAGAGCCAGTTATCGTACTGGCTCTTTTTTATTAACAGTGATTAACGCGTTATACATGAGTTATTAACCCAGCTTTTATTAGTGATTGGCGGTGTATTTCGATCACAAATACGGCGCTTTGTTCAAAAAGAAACCGAACGATAGCTTTATCTGGATTTATTACAAAAAAGTATTGACGGTTTTGGCTCAACTCCGCATAATGCGCCCCGTTCCCAACAAGACACGTGCTTTTTGGTGAACAACAATTTGGAATGGCTACTTAGCTCAGTTGGTTA
>NZ_JBNGCJ010000469.1:0-1061 GCF_049974785.1 Vibrio genomosp. F10 str. 9ZD137 | reverse complement strand
GCCTTGTGCAACCACCATATCACCGTGAATCAACGGCTCTGACCCCGCGCCGTATTCAAAGTCTCCGCCGTGAATGACGACGTAAACTGGTAAATCAGCGTACGCGTCTGTCCCTACTGGTCGCCAAATGTTCAGATTTAAACAATCTTCCGATTGTATTTGGGTCGTGGTTTTTAACTGCGGGCAAGCATCACCGAATTGAGTGGCATCAATATTACCTTCAAGTGGTGCGACAATACTGTGTTGAAAGCGGTCTGCTAGCGCAAACTGGATACCTTTGAACGCTTCTACTGCTGCCAGTTTTTCACCTGAATCAAGAGGCGTGATGACAAGAGACTCTGTGGTGGCTTGAATGGTCGCATCGCCAATTTCCAAGGAGATTTGCTCTGGTGGTGACGGTTGTAACGGCTGTGGATTGTAAGGAACGCTGGGTTTACTTGAATCATCACCACAGGCAGCTAAGGCAAGAGTGATAGTAATAGCTAAAGTTGAGCGATTGAGTAAAGTCATTGTTATGTCCAAAAAGTCATTTGGTGCGTGCACCGAAAGTGATGAACGGCATCGAACAAGCGACGTCCTGGCGCTTTGGTATTAATCCGTGAATGGTTGGATGGTTTGTTGTATTGATGGCTCAAATGGTAGGGCATCGGTGACAGTTTCAATAATCGCCTTTGTAGGATGTCATCCTACTAACTAATGGCCTACCCATGTATGTGCTTAGTGTCTCTGTGCGCTTAGAAGCGATAACCCAAATTCAAGGTTAGTGCGGCACGTGTTTCACCTTTGTTGTAAAGCATGGTCAGGTTATAGTTCTTACCAATTTGCTTATTGAAACCAGTCAGGAATGCCCACTCGTTAAGCTCGACACCGATGTCGTAATCGAACTCGATATCACCGCTTTTGACTCGGCCATCCATACGAGAGTCCAAACCTTGGTATTCAGCACCCACGAAGAACTGAGCACGGTAGTCGACCAACTGAACCCTTAATCCACCCAGAAAATCTAGGGGTAAAGTGGGGGAGAGGAAAGTTGATTTATTTCAGTGTATTGCGCGATATTT
>NZ_JBNGCJ010000468.1:0-5944 GCF_049974785.1 Vibrio genomosp. F10 str. 9ZD137 | reverse complement strand
GAACCGCTCTTCCGATCTAGCCGGTTGTCGAGTCGCGAACTTAGAGTTTAATCAGTTTCATCCAACCTGTCTGTTTCACCCAGAAGCGCGAAACTTCCTACTAACGGAAGCACTTCGTGGCGAAGGCGCTTATCTGCTACGCCCCGATGGTACTCGCTTCATGAAAGATTTTGATGAGCGCGGTGAACTCGCCCCTCGAGACGTCGTTGCCAGAGCGATCGATTTTGAAATGAAGCGCCTAGGCGCCGATTGTATGTATCTCGATATCAGCCACAAACCGGCCGACTTTATCGAAAAACACTTCCCGACCATTCATATGCGTTTGCAAGATCTTGGTATTGATATGACTAAGGAAGCCATTCCGATTGTCCCAGCCGCACACTATACCTGCGGAGGGGTTATTGTCGATCAATCGGGAAAAACGGATCTCTCTCAATTGTATGCGATTGGTGAAGTCAGTTATACAGGCCTTCATGGGGCAAACCGTATGGCGTCAAATTCATTGCTTGAATGTGTGGTGTACGCCTGGGCTGCTGCCAAAAATATCGTTGATCAAATAGACCAAGCGAGCATGCCAACTACCTTACCGGCATGGGATGAAAGCCAGGTGAGCAATTCAGATGAAGAGGTCGTTATACAACATAACTGGCACGAGTTGCGTCTATTTATGTGGGATTACATGGGCATTGTACGTACCGACAAGCGTTTAGAGCGAGCACTACGCCGTATTCAATTGTTGCAGCAAGAAACCCATGAGTATTACAGCCACTTTAGAGTGTCAAACAATCTCTTGGAACTGAGAAACTTACTCCAAGTAGCGGAATTGATGGTTCGTTGTGCGATGCAACGTAAAGAAAGTCGAGGCCTGCACTACACATTGGATTACCCTGAGTTAGCACAAGAGAGCGGTCCAACCATTCTGGATCCGAACACCAAGAATGCACCTTAGAGTTTCAGTCGTCTGAACTCTCCCTTTCCCAATCTCAAAAGCGCATCCTGAAACTATTCGTGGTGCGCTTTTCTTATTTCCACGAGCAGTTTGCGATATTCATCATCAGAAACACTGTCTCTCCATAATAGAAAGCGTTGATTGTCTGCGAAGTGGAGAACCACCCCCACAAACGCAACATTTAAAACAGCGTATCTGATTAGGTATTTTTTCTGTTGATACTCCAGTACACCATGTTCGCTCAGACGGAACTCTCCACGAATAGAACGCGGCATAAAGCCTGAATGCCAAAAGACCAAGATCAGAGACAACAATAAAATAAAAGTAAGAACGAGAGGGATGGAAGAAATAATCACTAGCCACGCCATCAATAACAAGAAAATGGTATTAATAGCGAGGGCATAAAAAGAAGGTTTCGCTGTCGCGTTAACGAACTTTTGAGAGGTTATGGGCAACAATTTTATCCACGATAGATGCGTGGCCTAGGTTCTCACTGCGGCCATGACCCATAACCCATGTGAAGAGATCTGGATCATCACATTCAAGCAGAGAAACAAAGTCTTGCTGTTCATTAAAGTTTAACGATTCAAAGCACTCTTCAAAAAAAGGCATAATAACGACATCAAGTTCTAGCATTCCTCGACGACATGCCCACTTAACGCGTGCTTTTTGTTCTGTGGTGTACATGGATGATTCCCTACTGTGTATTCACTGGCAACGAGTGTACCAATCCCTGCGGCAGACAACTATTATCCCAGTCACAGTCCTTTCTCTCGAACAAAAAAGATTATCGACATTGTATCGCCGTAGCCCTCTGATTCTGATTCTGATTCTGATTCTTGAATGGACCTAAACATGAACTGAGATTACCATAGAGGAAGAAACCTCTCACACTTGTATCTAGGACGATAACATGGACTGGCAGCAACAATTCAATACACTTTCAATCTCACCTGAAACCTCGCTACCATCATTAATGCTAACCCACCTAAGTTCGTGGGGAGCGATAACCATGATGGGTGATGACAAAAAATCGTACTTACAAGGTCAAGTAACCTGTGACGTCGTAGGTTTAAAGAAAGATCAATCGACCTTTGGTGCCCATTGTGATGCAAAGGGAAAAGTATGGAGTATTTTTCGCTTGTTTCATCACAACAATGGCTACGCAATGTTTCAACCCAGCAGTGCCATCAAAACAGAACTATCAGAGATCAAAAAGTACGCTATTTTTGCTAAAGTTGAGATTAACCAATCTCAAGATATTCCGTTGGGTATCATGGGCCCCAATGCCCAAGAATGGATAGACACATTAAGCCAAGAAACGGGTGATGTTAGGCCTATTAACGGTGGAACAGCCATTAAAATAGATCAGCAACGCTGGTTATTACTGATCACACCAGAAGCCGCTGTAGACCTAGTGAATAATAGTGATGCCGAAAAAGTCACCGAAGAGCTATGGACACGTTTTGATATTGAAGCTGCGCTGCCCTATGTTGATGAAGCCATTCAAAACACCCACATACCTCAAGCGCTTAATCTTCATGCTCTGGGTGGCATTAGCTTCTCAAAAGGCTGTTACACCGGGCAAGAAACCGTTGCAAGAGCCAAGTATAGAGGCATCAATAAGCGAGCAATGTATGTGGTAACTGGCACGACAGAAGAGCCGCTTTCTCGTTTCGATTCAATAAGCCTTGAACGTGCTGTTGGAGAAAATTGGCGTTCTGCGGGGGAATTGCTCAGCCATTATCAATTTGAAAATGGACAAGCCATGGGGCTCATCATTGCATCCAAGGAGCTAGAATCAGATACCCAATTTAGGCTTAAAGAACAGCCCGAACATTCGTGGTCATTACAAACACTTCCTTATTCACTTGATGATGAATAAACCCATATCGACCCCTGTCACTCGTTATCTTGATCAGCAGCAAGTGGATTACCGCTTGCTGCCTCAACAGCACGCCACAATAACGATTGAAGATACGGCAAAACAGCGTGGTGTACGCCCTGAACAAATGGTGAAGAGTATTGTATTAAGGGATATGGGTAATCAATACACTTTAGCCTGCGTCCCCGGTGATCAAAGTGTCGACCCTAAAAAAGTACGAAGCCTATTAAATTGCCGACGCATGACCTGCGTCGATTCAAACAGTGTGGCTCTGATTACGGGTTATCAGCCTGGTACCGTCTCTCCTTTATTACTTAAGACTCCAATACCCGTCGTGTTTGATGTGCAATTGACGCATCAAACGCTCATTACCATCAGCAGCGGTCATGCCATGCTAGGCCTTTCATTACGCAGTGATGAACTGATCGCGCTGTGCCAGCCAACCATTGCGCCAATTTGTCGCAATAATTAAAGCGCAACAATGTAACGTTACATTTTATTGCGATGCCAATCTAAAGTACGAACACCAATTTTGGAATTTTTATTCACAAATAAAACATAAATAGTCACAGGGTGATTTTTACCGTAGACTATACCTGTTGGTTAAATGTTGAAGCGAACATTCATTCGCTTAACGCCTTCTCCAACAAAAAAGTGTATCCACTGATTGTTTCAGGACATCCACTTTTTGTGTAATGCATCTGTGACTATTCGCCCGTTCATTCTGTAGCGGGCATTTTTTTAATTTTTATTTACAAAAAATTAACACTCTTTTATGAAATGCACGCTATTCTTAAAAATGTCACAATTTTCCGGCTAAATAGGTCGCAGAGTTAGGTGGCTTGGTTCATCGCTTTGATTAACTTTGGGGAGCCCATCACGCTAACTCGGGTATTTGTCTTAATATCTGCCTAAGGCAGCACAAATATCCAAATATATCAGTTGAATATGCATAATCCTCTCGCCTTATCACAACAATATGAGAGGGAAGTTTATATAATTCGCACTGCTAGAAGAATAATAAGGATATCATTTTATGAGACTGTTTAAGCGCTATACGCCAAGTATGATTGCTAAACACATTAGTCGGCTTTTCAAGGGGAAAATCTACATCTACGGTGTAGGGAAGTTTGAATTTGATAACGGAAAGCTCATCTTACCAGAGCGTGCCGATAGTCGTCATTTTCAAGCGGTTAAAGAAGTGAACGGGGAAATCAAAAAACTACGTTGTGCTTACGCGTAAGGCTTAAAAAATTAGTAAGGGTTGGCCATGTGCCAACCCTTTTTCATTCAAAAGCAACCTTCATAAAGCGATGAAACCGCTACGACACGATCTTGCTCGATCCTTTGGCTAACTCCGGCAAATGCCCTTTTAAACCTAACGCTCGCTTCATTATTTCATCTTTTGCTCCAGGAAGATGGCTGGTTAACTTCATCCCGATACCGCGGATCAGTTTTTTCGCTGGATTATCCCCTTCAAAGAGATCTTTGAAACCCTGCATTGAAGCGATCATTTTTGCCGCTTCTGACTTTCTCCAACGCTCATAACTGCGTAAGTTGCGTTTGCTTCCAATATCTTCTCCTTGCGACCAAAGAGCTTTGATCTCTTGTACTAAGCTCGCAGCATCCAGCAATCCAAGGTTTACACCTTGACCAGCCAACGGGTGAATAGTGTGTGCAGCATCCCCGACTAGAGCGACTCTATCTAAAGCAAAATCTCTCGCGTAACGCATTCGTAGTGGAAATGCTGAGCGTTCGCCTACCACTTCACAAAGCCCAAGCCGATGGTCAAACTCTGCAGTCAATGACTTGTTAAATTCTTCATCCGACATTTTCACTAATTGTTCAGCACGGCTTGGATCCGTTGACCAAACAATCGAACTCATGTGTTGATCAGACATGGGTAAAAAAGCCAATGGTCCCAGCGGTGTAAACACCTGACGAGCAATAGACGCGTGCGGCTCTGCCGTTTTCACATTCGCCACAATGGCACTGTGCCCGTAGTCCCAATGCGTTAGTGGAATATCAAGCTGATTTCTTACCCACGAGTTCGCTCCGTCTGCGCCAACCACCAATTTAGCCGTTAACGATTGACCATTATCTAACGATAACCAAGCTTCACTTTCACCAACGGCAATACTTAAACACGTATTCGGCATAAACAATGACACGTTGCTTTGCTGTTTTACTTTTTCCAACAGTGCTAGCTGAATCACCCGATTTTCGACAATATGGCCTAAATTAGGTTGTGAATGCTGCTGAGCTTCAAATTCTATTCGAGCGAAACTGTCTTGCTCCCACACTTCCATGCCCACATAAGGCGATAAACGGCGCTGTTGTATTCCTTCCCACGCTCCTACATTTTTCAATATGGTTTCACTGGAACGGCTTAAAGCAGAGACTCTTACATCAGGCAGTTCTTGCAACGAGAGGTCCGGAGTGTGCCCTTCAATCACCGCCACTCTTAGTGCGGTATCTTTAAACGCAGCAGCAAGAGTTAATCCAACCATGCCTCCACCAACGATGGCGATATCGACACTTTGCATCATATTTCAATTACCTTATATTTGTTATCGCTTAACGATACCTAATGTTCTTCGTAATAATGGAGCTTTCAGCATGGAGAGATTATCCATCGCCATTAAAGCAAGATTTCGACCGATGCGCATTGGCAGTAAGTCATTTGAAAATGTATGCACAAGTCCCGAAGTCATGGATATGGTGGTATCACGGTCAATCTGTCGACGCTTCATATAAGCGTTCAACACCCCATAACAGCCAGGGTCAGATGGGGATAACATGATTTCTTCAACCAAGCTGGCGACATCGCGAATACCCAGATTAAAACCTTGCCCTGCAATGGGGTGTAACGTTTGAGCTGCATTCCCAACCGCGACAATGCGGTGAGTTGCATTTCGCTGTCTATGGCGAAGAACCAGAGGGTAACTCGCCCGCTCTCCGACTTTAGTAAACGGCCCTAGCCTCCACCCAAACTCGTTTTGTAACTGTTCAAGAAACGACTCATTATTCAGTGACAGTACTTCCTCTGCACGCTCAGGAGACAAGCACCATACTACCGACAGCCGATGATTACTCATTGGCAGCAAAGC
>NZ_JBNGCJ010000467.1:0-1852 GCF_049974785.1 Vibrio genomosp. F10 str. 9ZD137 | reverse complement strand
TGAGGCAATGGATCGGCTATCGGCCCCGATGGTATTTTCATTCCTTCTTCAATAAGAGGAGGCGCACCACGAATTAAGCCTCCGCCAGTGAAGATCAACAAATTGGTCGCATTAGACAAAATCATCAGTCCAATCACAAGCTTAACTACACTACGTCGAAGCATCATATAGAGTGCTGCGGCGTAAAGAGCACCAATGACAATAGCAAATAGAGTGGTCATTTATTCCTCCAACTGTGCTAACGAGAAGAGCAACGTTGTAACCATGCCCGTAACGACAAGATAAACACCAACATCAAAAATCAAAGGTGTGCTTATTTTTAATTCCCCAATACCAGGGACATACACATCCCACCAAACAGCACTAAGGTAAGCACTGCCTGACATGAGAAAACCAGTAAACCCACTCAATAACGAAATCAGCAAGCCACCACCCATCAAGTAGCTACTGTCGATACCAATAAGTTTTCGGGTTTGAGTCGCGTCAAAAGCAAAAAAGTGAAGCGCAAATGCGGCTGAAGCGACCAAACCAGCAATGAAACCACCGCCTGGCTCATTGTGCCCACGTAACAACAAAAACACAGAAAACAACAACAGCATTGGCAGTAAGAAACGCGCCACTACCTGAAGAATGAGAGAAGTACCCGTATTGTTCATTACTTTTCCTCCCGAGTTCGAAGCATGGCTGTAACCCCTATGGCTGCAAGGGAAAGTACGAATAGTTCACCTAACGTATCAAGTGCACGGTAGTCGACTAGGATTACGTTGACGATATTTCGTCCTTTGGCAATCGTGTAGCTATTTTCAATAAGATAAGAACTGATACGATCAGGCATCGCAAAGTGCGTAACCGTCAATAGTAGAACGGCCATCATCACGCCAAAAGTAACCGCCACAAAACAGTCTCTCCAACGCACGTCACTGCTTGATAGTTTTTGGAATTTAGGCAATCTGAACAGCACGAGAACAAGCATAATAACCGTCAATGTTTCTATCAGTACTTGAGTAATCGCTAGATCTGGAGCACTAAAGAAGACATAGATTAACGCCATCGAAAAGCCCAGAGCACCAATAGCGGCAACGGCGCCAAGTCGAAGAGGCGTCATGCACGCATAGGTAATCACCGCGATAATGAGAATCGAGATGCCTACGTCTTTAAGCGTCACATCAGAGAAATCAATATCCCAATGGAATCCAACTTTAGTGAACATCGCATACGCGACTAGAGCAATCGTCGTAATAAATATCGTTAGGATATAGTTTGCCATGTAGCCATTTTGCAGCTTCATGGTACTCCACTTAGCAAACGTCACTAAGTTATCCATAAATATTTCGTAACCACGTTCAGGTCCGTACTCAAGCATAGGTTTCAATGTTGATGCTCGTGGGCCTAACGTGTCCCACTTCTTAAACAGCAAATAACCCAAACCAAGAGCGGCAACGCTGATCATCAGCGGTAGATTGATACCATGCCAAAGTGCTAAATCAACGGACTCAATCTGACCAAATGAGATCGCACTCACCGCAGAAGAGACTAACGGTGTCACGAGACTTGGCATTAACCCAAAAATCAGCCCTACTGTTGCCAGTACAGAAAAACCTAAACGCATACCCATCGGCGCTTCATGTACCTCTTTCGGTGTTGCTTTCTTTTCACCCCAAAATGGTTTAATCACAAGCAACCCTGCGCAAACAACAATAAAGACAGAGGTTAACAACGTCATGAAGATGAGAAGTACAGCCCAAGGGCTAGATAAAACGCCTTCTAGCATCAATTCTTTACCAATGAAGCCGAACAGTGGTGGAACGCCAGCCAGTGCCAAAGCGGCTAATGACAAGATCGGAAGAGCGGT
>NZ_JBNGCJ010000466.1:0-8751 GCF_049974785.1 Vibrio genomosp. F10 str. 9ZD137 | reverse complement strand
ATGACCGCTTATGGTGATGCAGACGCGATGTTAGCCGGCGGATCAGAAAAAGCCTCTACACCACTCGGTATGGCTGGTTTTGGTGCAGCTAAAGCGCTTTCAACTCGTAACGAAGAGCCAGAAAAAGCGTCTCGTCCATGGGATAAAGGCCGTGATGGTTTTGTGCTTGGTGATGGTGCTGGCATGATGGTTCTGGAAGAGTATGAACATGCGAAAGCACGTGGCGCGAAGATTTACGCTGAACTGGTTGGCTTTGGTATGTCGGGTGATGCGTATCACATGACGTCACCAAGTGAAGATGGTTCAGGTGGAGCACTCGCGATGGAAGCCGCAATGCGTGATGCTGGCATCTCTGGTGAGCAGATTGGCTACGTCAATGCCCACGGTACTTCTACTCCAGCGGGTGATG
Organism: Vibrio genomosp. F10 str. 9ZD137; assembly: GCF_049974785.1. NCBI lineage: Bacteria > Pseudomonadati > Pseudomonadota > Gammaproteobacteria > Vibrionales > Vibrionaceae > Vibrio > Vibrio genomosp. F10. The sequence goes on along the minus strand of NZ_JBNGCJ010000466.1, from coordinate 8,342 downwards.
TTGCTGAAATTAAAGGCATCAAACGTGCGCTAGGTGAAGCAGGCTCAAAGCAAGTATTGGTTTCTTCTACTAAATCGATGACTGGACACCTTCTAGGTGCAGCAGGTTCGGTTGAAGCAATTATTACGGCTTTATCTTTGCAAGATCAGATCGTTCCTCCAACGATTAACCTTGACGACCCAGAAGACGATCTAGAGATCGACCTCGTACCACATACTGCTCGTGAAGTGGTCATGGAATACGCTGCGTGTAACTCATTTGGTTTCGGTGGTACTAATGGTTGTTTGATCTTTAAGAAGATCTAGCAAACCGAAAGTCTTAAATTGACTTGTATTGAAACGGCTTGATGCTTAGCATTAAGCCGTTTCTTTTTTTAGGAAGATAGAATGTTTTGGGTAAATGGACTGCCTTGCGACACGATTTCATTGACCGATCGCTCTTTTCAATATGGTGACGGTTGTTTTACTACCATCCTTACTCGCCAAGGTAAGATAAAGCATTGGCAACAGCACCAACAAAGGATGCAGCGTTGCTTGGATCAATTATTCATAGAGCAGCCGAACTGGAAGCAAGTACATAAGTGGTTGGATGAGGCAGCGTTAAAGTCTAGATTAGCGGGCCTTCGACTGAATATTACTCGTGGAACGGGCGGCCGAGGTTATAGCCCCAATGAAGTATCAGCGCCTAATATCGTGATTAGTACATTCAGTTACCCTGAACACTATCAAGATTGGGCCAAGCATGGCATAGAGTTGGGAGTGTGTGCACATCGACTCGGTATTAATCCTGTCCTTGCTGGGCATAAACATAACAATCGTCTAGAGCAAGTGCTGACTAAGCGAGATATGGATGAGCAAGGCTTGGTGGATGGCGTTGTCCTAAATATTCATGATTATGTGATAGAAACCACAATGGCCAATCTATTTTGGGTGACAGGTGAGACGCTATATACTCCGTCATTGGCAAATAGTGGGGTAGCAGGAGTGATGCGGCAGCTTATTATTGAGCGTGCCCAAGAAAGAGGGATTCCTGTCCAGATTGGCGATTTTACTCAACAGGATCTTGATCGAGCTGACGAGATATTCATGACTAATTCGATTTGTACCGTCATTCCAGTGATAAAATTGAGAGATAATCTATACCCTATTGGGTTAAAGACCCGAGACTTTCAGGAGATTTTTCGTTCGTGATTAAAAAGCTATTCATTTTATTGTGTATCCTATTCGCTATGGCTACGGGTGCCTTTTTTTACATGACCAGTGAAGTTGATGCCTACCTAGATCAACCACTATCCCTTCGATCTGAACAGATTTTTACCGTTCAATCTGGCAGTAGCTTCAATGGCGTACTGAACCAGTTTGTCAATCAGCAGTGGATAGAAGAAAGTCCGTTTACGCCGTTAGTGCGTCGTTTCTACCCGGAATTGACTCAAATTCGTGCCGGTACATTCCAGTTACTTCCAGAAAAAAGTTTGCGTCAGACGCTTGTCTTTTTGACAGAAGGTAAGGAACATCAATTCTCGATTACTTTTGTTGAAGGCACACGCTTTGACGAGTGGCGAACGACGTTGGCCGAAGATAAGAACTTAGAACAGACAATCGTGGATCTCTCAGAAGAAGATATCGCCGCTTTGATAGGCAGTGAACATCAAAAGCTGGAAGGTCTGATGCTTGCTGAAACCTATAACTATACACTCGGAACAACGGATCTTGATATTTTAAAGAGAGCTTATCGCAAGCTTGGGGAAGTATTGGATGAGGAATGGCAACTCAAGCAATCTGGTCTCCCGCTAGAGTCACCCTATGAGGCATTGATTCTCGCGTCAATTATCGAGAAAGAGACCGCGGTGGCGTCAGAGCGTGAGCGCGTCTCCGCGGTTTTCATAAACCGCCTCAACAAGCGAATGCGTCTTCAGACGGATCCGACCGTTATTTACGGAATGGGGGATAGCTACAAGGGAGTGATTGGTAAAAAAGGGTTAAGAACCCCAACGCCATACAATACCTATACTATTTTTGGACTACCGCCCACACCGATCGCAATGGCAGGTCGCGCATCAATAAAAGCGGCTCTAAACCCTGAAGACAGTAACTATTTATACTTTGTAGCGAGTGGAAAAGGTGGTCATGTGTTTTCTAAAAACTTAAAAGACCACAACACAGCCGTTAGGGCCTATTTAAAAGAGATAAGAAGCCAAAAATGAATCAAGCAAAATTTATTGTTGTCGAAGGGCTAGAAGGCGCGGGAAAAAGTACCGCGATCAGTGCGATATTAGAAACCTTGCATCAAGCGGGTATCACTGAGTTAGTTCAGACACGCGAGCCTGGTGGCACCGTACTGGCGGAAAAAATGAGAGCCTTAGTGAAAGAAGAGCATCAAGGTGAAAAGCTCCAAGATATGACCGAGTTACTTCTCATGTACGCAGCTCGAGTGCAGTTAGTGGAAAATGTCATTAAGCCTGCGTTGAATGAGGGTAAGTGGGTGGTAGGTGATCGTCATGACATGTCCTCACAAGCTTATCAGGGGGGAGGGCGACAAATACCATCAGCAACGATGAACGCGTTAAAAGAAACAACCCTGGCAGGCTTCAAGCCGGACTTTACCTTGTATCTGGATCTTGATCCCCGTGTTGGTTTAGAACGAGCGAGAGGTCGGGGCGAGCTCGATAGAATAGAAAAAATGAATATTGAGTTCTTCGACCGAACAAGATCGAAGTACCTAGAAATCGCAAGCCATGATAAAACGGTCTCTGTCATTAATGCCGAACAGAATATAGAGCAAGTTGCCGAAGACATAAAATCGGCACTGATGTTTTGGTTAGAAGAGAATTCATAACATGAATGCGCTTTATCCTTGGTTAGATGATATTTGGCAACATTGGCAGAGAAACCTGCAAAGTGATCACTTTACTAACGCGACATTACTCTGCGCTCAAGAAGGGCTAGGTGTTGATCAGCTGGTAAAAAGGTTTAGTGACGCTTTAATGTGCAGTAATGACAAGTCCCTGGCTTGCGGGTTCTGCCATAGTTGTAGCTTGATGCAGTCATCCAATCACCCTGATCTTCATTACATTGTTCCTGAAAAAGAAGGCAAAAGTATTTCTGTCGATCAAATACGCCAATGCAATCGACAAGCTCAGGAATCTTCGCAACTCTCCGGCTTTCGTTTGTTCATTATACAGCCAGCTGAGGCGATGAATGAATCGGCGGCAAATGCATTGCTAAAGACATTAGAATCCTCAGCGAGTAACTGTCTATTCTTGTTAATCACACAGCGTAAAGAACAATTACTGCCAACCATCGTCAGCCGATGTCAGCAGTGGAATGTGAAAGCCCCAAGCTCTGAAGTAGCATCTGCGTGGGTTTCTGATCGTTTAAAGCAATCCGTGCCGAATTATGTTGCCCATTTGAATGATAACGCCCCTCTAAGGCTTGAAGCGTTTATTAAAGATGGACACTTAAAAAGTTATACGCAAATAGAAGACGCAATGTTAGCGCTGGCAAAGGGGCAAGACAGTTTCTTAACGTTAAATGGCTACTTGAATGATGGCTCTCAGGAAAGATTGCAATGGCTTTGGTTACTTCTTTGTGAGGCGCAGAAAGCTCATTTTGAGGTTGCCGAGCCATCACTTAGCCCTGTTGCTAACGAGCTTTCGAAGCATATGAGCTATGATTTACTCTATCAGCAAAGTTTACGCCTTAGCGCGTTAATGACTCAGTTGAAAACGTTTCCAGGTCTTAATCACGAGTTAATGATTTCCGATTGGTTAATAAAATTTAATGAGGAAGTATGTTTGTAGATTCCCACTGCCATTTAGACAAGCTTGATTATGATGAGCTCCATTCAGGCATTGAAGATGTACTTGAAAAGGCAAAACAAGCCAATGTGACACAGTTATTGTCTGTTGGTGTGACCTTAGATTCATTTCCTAAAATGATGGAAATGATTCTCCCTTATGATCACGTTCATGCATCTTGTGGTGTCCACCCCTTAGATGTTGAAAGTGACTTTGCATTGGATATTTTGCATGAGTACGCTCGTCATGAAAAAGTGGTGGCTATTGGGGAGACCGGTCTGGACTATCACTACAAACCTGAAACCGCGGATTTGCAGAAATTGCGCTTTGCTCAACAAGTAGAATTGGGCGTTGATCTCAATAAACCGCTTATTATCCATACTCGTAATGCTCGGGAGGATACGCTTGCGATTTTAAAAGAAGGAAACGCCGAACGTTGTGGCGGAGTGATCCACTGTTTTACAGAAGATTTGCCGTTTGCGGAAGCGGCCATGGATCTGGGCTTTTACATTTCTATATCGGGCATTGTCACCTTTCGCCAAGCTAAAGAACTTAAAGAGGTCGTGAAATCGCTGCCTCTTGAAAGACTGTTGATTGAGACAGATTCACCTTATTTAGCACCCATTCCTCACCGGGGGAAAGAGAACCAGCCCGCTTACGTTGTTGAAGTCGCGGCCTACATTGCACAGCTTAAAGGGTTGTCTTTATCTGAGGTTGGTCATAAAACAACCGAAAACTTCTCGGATCTTTTTTTGCGATAGAAACTGATAGTTGGTCAAGAAAAGAGCTTTGGCTCTTTTTTTCTTTTCTTAAAAGTGATATTTGTCACGCAAAACATCAAGTTCACGAAATTTGTTGAAATTAACGACTTGATTGGTCAAATTGTAATTTTGTTACATAAAATAACAATGGGCGCTATTTTATTTACTTAGTGAAATTAATACTAGTTAACGCTATTTTCATTTATATCAATAGGTTAGTTTTGATAATGCAGTTTTTCGGTGTGTCGCCGACTGTGACCCATTTAATGTTTTGAAACTAAATTTCGTAACCGTATAGAAAGTATGAGACACATCAATATATATTTAGAGGCGAAAAATATAATGTAACACACGGTTACATTATCGTAGGTGCTAACATCAAAGCTACGGGGGTATGCAGTTAGCGCCCAAAAATTCTAATAATCATTCAGGAGCACAATTATGTTTAAGAACCTTTTTGCTAACTTGCAGAAAGTCGGTAAATCGCTGATGCTGCCAGTATCAGTTTTACCGGTTGCAGGTATCCTACTTGGGGTGGGTGCTGCCAATCTAAGTTTTCTTCCAGAGATCGTTTCTAGTTTAATGGAACAAGCTGGTGGTTCAGTGTTTGGTCAAATGGCACTGCTTTTTGCCGTTGGTGTAGCACTTGGCTTTACAAATAATGACGGTGTAGCTGGTCTTGCTGCAATCGTAGGGTACGGCATCATGACAGCAACATTAAGTGTTATGGCTGGCGTAATGGGTGTCGAGAGCATTGATACGGGTGTTCTAGGCGGTATTTTGGTCGGTGGTTTGGCTGCATGGTCATTTAACCGATTCTTCAAAATTCAATTACCTGAATATCTGGGTTTCTTCGCTGGTAAGCGTGCTGTGCCGATCATTACTGGCTTCTCAGCGATTGGTCTTGCTATTGTTCTTTCTATCGTATGGCCACCAATTGGTTCAGCGATCGCTTCTTTCTCTCATTGGGCGGCGGACCAAAACCCACAAGTGGCATTTGGTATTTACGGCATTGTTGAACGTTCACTTATCCCATTTGGTTTACACCACGTTTGGAACGTACCATTCTTCTTTGAAGCAGGTAGCTGTGTAAATGCTGCTGGTGAAGCTCAAACTGGTGTTCTTACTTGTTACCTCGTTGCTGATGACGCCACTCGTGCTGCTGGTAATGGCTTTGGTCAACTAGCCGGTGGTTACATGTTTAAGATGTTTGGTCTACCAGCCGCTGCTATTGCTATCGCTCACTCTGCTAAACCAGAGAACCGCGCTAAAGTAATGGGTATCATGGCTTCTGCTGCACTGACGTCATTCCTAACAGGTATTACTGAACCAATTGAATTCTCTTTCCTATTCGTAGCGCCAGTGCTTTACGCTATTCACGCTCTACTAGCGGGTTCTGCATTCTTCCTAACTAACACGTTTGGCATTGTTCACGGTACGTCGTTCTCACACGGTTTGATTGACTTTACAGTACTGTCTGGTAATGCACAGAACATGCTATTAATGGTTGGTCTAGGTCTGGTTTACGCTGTTATTTACTACGTAGTATTCCGCGCAGTGATCAAGGCGATGGATCTAAAAACACCGGGTCGTGAAGATGAGTCTGCTGAGGCTGCAAGCACTGCAACGGGTTCTGAACTAGCAGGTGAACTTGTCGCTGCATTCGGTGGTAAAGCTAACATTACAAACTTAGACGCTTGTATCACTCGTCTACGTGTTTCTGTTGCAGATACAGAGATTGTTGATCAAGACAAACTTAAGCAACTTGGCGCCGCTGGTGTTGTGGTTGTATCTGGTGGTGTTCAAGCTATCTTTGGTACTAAATCAGATAACCTTAAAACAGATATGGATGAGTGGATTCGCTCTAACGGTTAATCCCACATACTGATGATATAAGGAGGCTTCGGCCTCCTTTTTTTATTGCTATTTGCTCCTTTCCTTTGCCATTCCTTGATGACGCGTTCGTTTACCATTGGTTTGGATACCGCATTAACTTTGCCCTGACACTGTTGGTTTGATTCAGAATAGAATGCGTGGATTATTTCTGGAGAACCTGATGAAAAAGCTTATTCCTTTCTTTACTCTTGTTGCTTCTTTCTCTTCATATTCAGAGGAAGCATCTAGTCCCACTCATTTTTCTGTTGGTATGGCTGTCGACCAGCAACTGAGCGTCGTCGTTGAGCTCGACAGTTAATATCGTTTTACCATTGGTAATACAGGGGCGGCATTTGACTACATCATCGAACGTGGTGTTTTTGAATCTGATTCACCACTGTCTTGGTATGTTGGTGCCGGCGCTTGGGGAGAGTGGGAGCATGACTTCGGTGTACGTGTGCCTTTAGGCTTGAGTGTAGAGTTACCAAAAGGTTGGGATATGTACGCACAAGTGCACCCGGAATTAAACCTTTATAAAAGCCCCGAACTTCAAATTGGTGCTGCTGTGGGTATCAAATACGCGTTCTAATTGTGACAGCCAACAGTATGGTTTTATATACAAAAAAGCCAGCATTCAAGCTGGCTTTTCTTATTTGGATTAGGGTTACTGTTTATTCATCGCTCGACGGATACAATAAATAGCTCCGCCCCACGTAATGCCTAAACCCAGTACCATCATGATAATTGCACTCGTCGTCATAATTAAGCTTCCTTCTTGCTTGTTAGGTTAATGATAACGCCACCGACAAATAGCAGAGCTAGCAAGCCCCAGCCCAGTAGTAATAGATCAGATTGAGCGTACCCACCATAGCCTTCAGCCAAGGTTGTTTTTAATGTATTGAATACAATCACCGCCAGAATTGCTGGGCTGATGAAGCGTAGACAAATGTCAAACCATCTACCCACTTCAAAGTCGGATACTTTATTCACGTAGCTGCGTACGTTAGAGATCTTGAATACCCAAACCATTAGCAACAATTCAACAAAACAGCTAACAACAATACCGATGTTATTCGTGAAGTAATCCACTAAATCAAGAAGCAGTAATCCGCCGTTAGTCGCGAACGCCAGTGAAACAACGGCACCAACACCACAAACAACGGTAGCGGCTTTTTTACGACCCCAATTAAGCTTGTCAATGATAGCTGAAGTGACCGCCTCAATGATTGATATGTGCGAGCTTAAGCCTGCAATCGTTAATGCTAGGAATAATAGCGGGCCGAAAATGTATGGTGCAGGCAGCTCGTTGATTGCTGCTGGTAGAGTTACAAACGCAAGTCCCACCCCTGCAGATACGACGTCAGTGAGCTCTTTTCCTTGTTCGTGTGCCATGTAACCCAAAATTGAGAAAATCATGATACCAGCAAGGATCGAGAAACCACAGTTGATCAATACCGTCATAAAGGCATTGTTATTGATGTCGGACTTCTCTGGTAAGTAGCTTGAGTAGGCAAGCATGATGGCAAAGCCGATGCTCAACGTAAAGAATATCTGTCCGTATGCTGCTGCCCAAACTTTCAGATCCCATATCTTGCTGAAGTCAGGTTCAAACAGATAGTTCACACCGTTAAGCGCACCTGGAAGGAAGATCATACGGCCAATCAATAAGATAACCATAATAAATAGCACTGGCATCATTATCTTGGCTGCTCGCTCAATGCCTGATTTTACACCGCCAACGATAGCAGCGTAGGTCACAGCCCAGGCAATAAGCATAGCCGCTGCGATCTTCCACTGAATAGAACCCAGATTAGAAGGGGAATTATCACCCAGTTTCAGGTATTCACTGAAGAAGTACGCGTTCGTATCCGTTCCCCAGCTCTGTGTGAAAGACAGATCGGAAGAGCGGT
>NZ_JBNGCJ010000465.1:0-1860 GCF_049974785.1 Vibrio genomosp. F10 str. 9ZD137 | reverse complement strand
GCGTTGCCCAAACGCCCGCCGATTGACCGTGAGCATTAATCACTGGCATCAATATAATCAACATCCAGCTCAATAGACTAGATAAGATCATGGCTCGTCGAAATAGGGCGTTGTGCATGTAAAATTTAGGTTAAAGAATTTGGCTGAGCACTATACCTATTTTTCTTAGTATTAACAGTGTATTGGGTTATTTAATTAACCTTGTCGCAACATTGGATATCAAGGCATACTCAAATGTTGATTTTATGTGCACATCAAGTGCGCCGGATCCGTGAAACTGAGTTAAGGGGATGCCCCTTTACTTGGTGAGATTATCCAGTAACTTTTCACAGTCGTGCTTGAGTTTAAGTAGTTCATCCACCTTCATTTTAGACAAACACATCATTTCAGTCGGGACACTTTTGGCTTGTTCACGTAAATGAGTGCCTGACTCTGTGACCGAGATAACTCGAACACGTTCGTCTTTTTCGCTGCGAGTACGAGTTACGTATCCTTTTGTTTCTAAACGCTTTAAAAGAGGAGTCAGTGTTCCAGAGTCTAAGTGGGTTTTTTGTCCTAGGGTTTTTACATTCACGACTTTCTCTTCCCACAACACCATCATCACGATGTATTGCAAGTAGGTGAGATCCAGTGCCTTTAAGAGAGGCTGATACGCTCGCCCCATGGCATTGGAGGCGCTGTAGAGTGCAAAACAGACTTGGTTATCCAGAGCGAGGTAGTTCTCTTCGTTGGGTTCATTCATGTTTACGATCCATCTCATTAATTTAATTGTGCACAATATACTTGCGCACTTAGATTGTTTCAATTAGTATTGTTGAAAATTAAGTTGTGCACAATTTAATTGCTATCAATTTAAATCGTGTTCAAAGTGAACCCAAAGCAGTTTGAATACGTATAGACCAGGCCAATAAAGACCGAGCCGATAAATTTAAGCCAATAACGACTTAAACAAAGACTGACCAGAACAATTGAAAATAAAAGGATTCAGACCATGACAACTATCTACACAACATCAGCAACCGCACTCGCTGGCCGCAACGGTCAAGTTTCTACTGACGACAATAAATTGTCTTTAGCCCTGAGCTACCCAAAAGAAATGGGCGGAAGCGGTGAAGCGACCAACCCAGAGCAGCTTTTTGCTGCGGGGTATTCAGCTTGTTTTTCTAATGCAATTTTACACGTAGCCCGCGAAACAAAGGTGGCTATTTCAGCGGCCCCGACCACAGCAACCGTTGGCATTGGCCCGAATGAAACTGGTGGATTTGCACTGACTGTGAGCTTGTCGGTAGAGCTCGATTTAGAACAAGGCCAAGCGGTTGAATTGGTGAAAACGGCTCACCAAGTGTGTCCGTATTCAAATGCGGTACGTGGGAATATTGATGTTCAGTTAACTGTAAATGGTGCTGAGCTATAATGACTCGCGACACACCACTGACATTTGACCATCATAACTAACGATCCAGGTTCTGAGCGGATTGCTTTGGGCCTGATCTTCTAACAAGTCATCAATAGGAATAATTTATGCGCGCTGTTCAAATTCACCAATATGGTGGCACAGAGACATTAAAACTAGAGAATGTAGCTAAGCCTGAGATCAATGACGATGATATTCTAATTTCTGTAAAATCAGCTTCAATCAACCCTGTCGATTGGAAAATACGAGAGGGATATTTGCAAAGCTTTATTCCTTACGAACTTCCGTTAACGTTAGGTTGGGATGTGGCCGGAGTGGTTGCTGAAGTTGGCAGCAATGTAAAAGAATTCAGCGTCGGTGATGAGGTGTTTAGCCGCCCTGATATCAGTCGAAATGGAAGCTACGCTGATTACATTGCCGTGAAAGCGGACAGATCGGAAGAGCGG
>NZ_JBNGCJ010000464.1:0-2348 GCF_049974785.1 Vibrio genomosp. F10 str. 9ZD137 | reverse complement strand
ACGGCGATTCGTGCACCGACTGTTCCAGCAAACATGAGTCGTTTACGTATTACCCTAACGGCCAGTCATACAGACAATCAGGTGAAGCAGCTAACGAATGGCCTTCAGAAAATACTCGGAGAATGAAACGGATGTTGAATACGCTCAGTGCCCAAAATCAAAATGAATGGCTGTTAGGAAGTGTCCCCGATAAGAGCGACATTGCTGCAGCGTTTAGCAAGGCTGCAGCAAGCTATGACAAACATGCTGGATTTCAGCGCGATGTCGGTGACCAGCTATTAGAGCGTATGCCTTTGGATCTGTCAGGGAAAGTCGTGGTTGATTTAGGTTGTGGCACTGGGTACTTTTCAAAAAAATTATTGTCACGAGGCGCTTACGTTATTTGCGTTGATCTATCGGCATCGATGCTTGAACAGGCTCGGCTGAGGTGCGGTGATAAAAGCATCCAATATTGTGTTGCTGATGCTGAGAGTCTTCCTCTCAATCAAAACCGCGTCGATTATGTTTTTTCGAGCTTAGCGTTGCAGTGGTGCCAAGATTTGTCCGTCCCTCTTAAAGAGATAAATCGCGTATTGAAACCAAAAGGCGAAGCGTTTTTTTCGACGTTGTTAGATGGTTCGTTGCAAGAGTTAAAGATGTCTTGGGAAAAGGTTGATAAAAATCAACATATAAATACGTTTATATCACCTAATCAGGTAAAAATTGCGTTAGCTCAATCTCAATTTAACAATCTTCAACTAGACTTCGATGAAATCACTATTTGGTACGACTCTGCGTTTTCAGTGATGCGTGATCTCAAGGGTATTGGCGCTAACCATGTCAATGACCGCTCAAGAGGACTAACAAGTCGTAAGGCTTTGATTCAAGTGGAACATGAGTACCAAGTCTTTAAAAACCATCTCAATCAACTACCTGTTACATATCAGGTATGTTTAGGGGCAATTCAACGATGATTGATGCATTTTTTATTGCTGGTACGGATACCGATGTAGGCAAGACCGTAGCGTCAAAAGCAATTTTACATGCTTTAGCTACTAAAGGGTTAAATACGATTGGCTATAAGCCAGTGGCTGCTGGAAGTAATAAGACAGAAGAAGGCATGCGTAATTCAGATGCGCTTCATTTGCAAAAAGCGGCAACACTCGATACACATTATGATGATATCAACCCATACGCTTTAGAGTTAGCATGTTCACCGCATATCGCTGCGAAACGAGAAAATGTAGAAATAGATTATGCGGTATTGAGTGAAAAGCTGGCGTCGCATAAAAAGAAGGCGGATGTTGTTCTTATAGAAGGTGCTGGCGGCTGGCGAGTGCCGGTTTCTGATACGGATTATCTATCAACATGGGTTAAGAAAGAGAAACTGCCGGTTATTTTGGTGGTAGGAATTAAATTGGGATGTTTAAGTCACTCTGTCTTGACGGCGGAAGCGATCAGAGCGGACGGGCTCAACATCGTAGGTTGGGTGGCGAATCGTGTTAATCCGGGTACTGAGCATTACGCTGAACTTATCGATACGCTTGAAGCTCAGTTAGGTGCACCAAAACTGGGTGAGATTCCATACATCCCAGCGGCGAAGCGAACGGATCTTGGTCGATTTATTGATTTAGATAAGTTAGTGCAGTAGTGAAAATCGAGCACTGCCACAATAAATAGAAACAAAACAATAACCAGAGATAATACAATAAATAGAGGGCTGCATTTTTTGCAGCCCTCTTTTTATGTATTTGAATTTATGTATTTTAATCTATGTATCTAAATTGTCATTATAGGTCTAAAAAAGCGTTATTTCGGTAAGGATAACGAACGGTTTATTTGTCTTGAACTAAGCCCATGAGTGCTTGTTGTGTATCAAAGGCCGTCTGCTGTATTTCTTGGTCCGATTTAATACCCAGTTGCTGTTTTGCTTCTTTTTCAGTGATGCCAAGATGACAGCAAAGAAGATCAATCGCCATTTGATAGTTGTTAGCTTCCACCATAAAATTGTCCTTTTCTTTGGGGGCTAAATGTATAGTAAAAATGTATTATCTTTGGTCTCAAAGCGCAATAAGACTAAAGTCTAATCAATATGTAACCTCGTGCATTACAATAGAAAACAAATGTTTCAATTTAGCACTTAACCTTGTTTTATTTCCCTTTAAACTATATGTATAAATATAAGTGATAAAGTTTTCTATTATCATGTCGTGTAAGCTTCCCATCGGAGAGAAAGAATGAAGCGGATAATGCTGTTTTTAGCCACTAACTTAGCAGTGGTGCTTGTACTAAGTGTTGTACTTAATATCGTTTACGCTGTAACGGGAATGCAACCAGGTAGTCTATCTGGCTTATTGGTCATGGCTGCC
>NZ_JBNGCJ010000463.1:0-2656 GCF_049974785.1 Vibrio genomosp. F10 str. 9ZD137 | reverse complement strand
TGGCACCGTAAAGTGTTCCAATGAGCACCGCGACAAACGCACCTAATACACCGACCATTAAGGAGATTCGTCCACCAATCAGAGTGCGAACGTACAGGTCTCGCCCTAAACTATCCGTACCAAACCAGTGAGAGGCACTTGGAGCGGCGTGCATGGCATACCAGTCCGTGTCGTCATACGCATACTGAGCGATCATCGGCAAAACAATAACAGCCAGCGTCATGAGCATCAAAACAAACAAGCTCACCATGGCCGCTTTATTGCGCATAAAACGGATACGGGCGTCTTGCCATAAACTGCGACCTTCAATCTCAAGGTTTTCCGAGAACTTCTCGATCGCTTCCAGGTTCTTTTTCTTTGTTAACATAACCAACCTTCCTGCTAGTAGCGAATCTTCGGATCAATCATTGCTAATAAAATATCAACAATGGCATTGAATAAGATGAATAGGAAACCAATGAGAATTGTGACTCCCATTACTAGCGAATAATCACGGTTAAACGCGGCGTTAACGAACAATTTACCGATGCCAGGTAGCCCGAAAATGGTTTCGATAACCACGGAACCCGTAATAATGCCCACAAAGGCTGGCCCCATGTACGAAACAACCGGCAACATTGCAGGCTTAAGTGCATGTTTAACGATGATGTATGGGTAACTCAAACCTTTAGCGCGTGCGGTACGAATAAAGTTACTGTTCAATGTTTCGATCATCGAACCACGAGTGATACGAGCAAACGTCGCGACATACAGTAAAGACATGCCTACAACCGGCAATGCCATGTATTTAAACGAGCCGTCTAACCAACCACCAGCGGGGAACCAACCTAAGTTGATGGAAAAGATATAAATCAATGTGGGTGCAAGAACAAAGGAAGGCAACACCACGCCTAACATGGCGGTAGACATGACCGTATAGTCAGCCCAGGTATTTTGTTTTAATGCTGCAAATGTCCCAACGGTGACTCCCATGACGAGAGTAAAAATAAATGCAAAGAATCCCACTTTTGCCGAAACGGGTAAGGCAACAGAGATAAGTTCATTTACTGAGTAATCTAGATATTTGAATGACGGCCCAAAATCACCTTGAATGACGTTAGTCAAATATGTGGTGTACTGTTCAAAAACAGGTTTGTCGAGGCCATATTTCGCTTCGATGTTGGCCATAACTTCTGGCGGAAGCGGACGCTCACTTGAAAATGGATTTCCCGGTGCGTAACGCATAAGAAAGAAAGATACTGTAATTAACACCAACATGGTTGGTATTGCTTCGAATATCCTTTTCGCGATGAATTTAAGCATAAGCTCACTCTTTCAGTCTGTGACAAAAATTTCAATGTAAAAAGTAGACAATACGCTACACGCACTCATTACAATAATGAGTACGTGTAGCGTCGATCGTTATTATTTTTATATCAGCTTTGTTGACTACTTAGCTTTGATGTAAAGATCTTTTGAGTAGATTTTTTCTTCCGGGTTATTCACCGGGAAGCCACCGATTTGTGGATTCAGTAAACGTGCTTTCACGTACTGGTAGATCGGTGCGATTGGCATGTCTCGAGTCAGTAACTGCTCAGCTTCTAGGTACAGTGCTGTGCGTTCTTCTTCAGACGTTGACGTCAGTGCTTTTTCCATAACCGCATCGTATTCTTTACTATCGTAGTGAATACCACCGGTCGTGTTGGTGCTCTTCATCAGAGTTAGGAATGAAGACGCTTCATTGTAGTCGCCACACCAGCCAGCACGTGCAACTTCAAAGTTACCTGCGTCTTTGGTTGATAGGTACGTTTTCCACTCTTGGTTTTCTAACGTAACATCAAGACCCAGTGTCTTCTTCCACATAGAACCCAATGCTACAGCAATCTTCTTGTGGTTTTCAGACGTGTTGTAAAGAAGTGAGAATTTCAGTGGGTTATCAGCACCGAAACCAGCTTCAGAAAGAAGTTTAGCCGCTTCTGCATCACGCTCTTGTTGAGTCATTTTACCGTAAGCAGGGACTTCTGGGTTAAATCCAGCTGTGATTTCAGGCGTCAGGAAGTATGCAGGCTTTTGGCCTTGACCAAGAATAGCATCGGTTACGATGTTACGGTCGATAGCGTATGAAATCGCTTTACGAACTCGAACATCATCAAACGGCGCTTTCTTCGTGTTGAAGATGTAGTAGTAAGTACACAGGTTACCGGTAATAGACAGTGATTCTGCGTGCTCTTTTTCCAGACGACGGAAGTGCTCGTTTGGAATCTCGTAAGTCACGTCAACTTCACCCGCTAAGAAGCGGTTCATTTCTGCTACTTGGTTTTCAATCGGTAGGAAAGTGACTTTGTTTAACGTTGTATTTTCGTTATCCCAGTACTTTTCGTTACGTTTTAGAACTAAACGCTCATTCACTACCCATTGATCAACAACGTATGCGCCGTTACCAACAAAGTTTTCAGGCTTAGTCCACTGGTCACCAAACTTTTCTACTGTCGCTTGGTGTACAGGTTTAGTCGTTGTGTGACCAACCATCATCACGAAGTATGGTACAGCAGACTCTAATTCAACCACTAAAGTATGTGCATCGACAGCTTTAACACCTAATGTGCTCTTGTCTTTTTTACCTGCAACGATGTCTTTCGCATTCGCCATCTTGGTGTATTCCATGTACCAAGCGTAT
>NZ_JBNGCJ010000462.1:0-3623 GCF_049974785.1 Vibrio genomosp. F10 str. 9ZD137 | reverse complement strand
TGAGAAGTATGACGCCTAGTTATTGTTACCGCTATTTATAACTCAGTTCGGTCGCTTTGCCTTTAAAAATGCGATAAACCGCAAAGGTATAGAGCAAAATCATCGGCATCACGAACATGGCGCCATAACCAACAATCAGCAGCGTCGCAGGGGAAGAAGCGGATTCCTGCGCCGTCATCAGACCCGGTACTACTTCCGGAAAGAAGCTATACGCGAGCCCCAAAAAGCTTAATGCAAAAATCACCGTCACGCCAAAAAATGGCCAGCGGACACCGATATCATCGGCCATCGGTACCTGACGAAGATAGCGATCGACTAAGAATATAGTCGCTAAAACGATCATGGGAATCGGTGCCAACAACAGCATTTCAGGGAAACTAAACCAACGCAGCGCTACTTGTTCGTTAACGATAGGGTTCACCACACTGACCACCAAAATACCCAACGCGGCTACCCAACCAGCCCTTCTCGACCAGTGTGCCGCTCGTATTTGCAACTTACCTTCGGTTTTCAGTACCAGCCACGCCCCACCAATATATACATAAGCCGCTGTCACACATAAGCTACTCAATAGCGCAAAGCCTATCGCTTCGGACGAGTCTTCAAATCCCATAATGTAACGACCAACCATATAACCCTGCGTCAGAGACGCAACCAATGAACCGATCCTAAAACACCAGTCCCATCGCTCTTTGTGATCCGAAAGGGCTTTGGCTCGAAAATCGAACGCAACACCACGCATGATCAATGCGATAAGCATGACCGCGGTTGGAAGGTAAAGCTCAGTCAATATCAAGCTATGAGCACTAGGAAAAGCAATTAGCAGAATCCCAACGGCCAAAACTAGCCAGGTTTCATTCGCATCCCAAAAGGGACCAATGGATGCGATCATTCGGTCTCGCTGTTGTTCGTTATTACTTGGCAACAGAATACCGACACCCAAATCATAGCCATCCAGCACTGCGTACATAAACACTGAAAAACCGAGCAACAGTAAGTAAATTTCTGGTAAATGGTTGATCATGATACGACCTCTTGCTCTTTTGATGGCGCCTCGTGTGCGGCGATGTCTTTACGCGCTAAATAGAATAACGTGTGAATGTACGCCACTAGCAAGACCGCATAGATCGTTAAGTACATAAACAGCGAGATCATGACACTACTGCTTGGTACTGTGGTCACCGCCTCTGATGTCCGCAACACGCCACTCACTAACCATGGTTGTCGGCCTATTTCGGTAACGTACCAGCCTGCTAATGTCGCCACCCACCCAGAGAATGTCATTGCCACCATGGTATACAAATAAGGCTTGGGTAATGTTTTACCGCGAGTAAGGCGCAGCGCACCATACCAACTCACCAGTAACATCAATACTCCCATTCCGACCATGACTCGAAAACCAAAGAAAAGTGGTTTGACCGGTGGGTGGTCAGGAGCAAACTGGTTAAGCCCGACAATTTCACCATTCATATCGTGGGTTAGAATGAGACTGGCGAGATTAGGGATACCAACCTCAAAGTCATTGCTGCGAGTCTCTTCATTTGGCCATGCGAACAACAGAAGTGGTGCACCTTGCTCGGTTTCCCAAACACCTTCCATCGCCGCAATTTTAGCCGGTTGATGCTCTAATGTGTTTAAGCCATGCAGATCACCAACGAAAATTTGCAGTGGAATAAACCCCGCAGCCGAAAATAGCGCGACCTTTAAGCCCAACTTCGCAGCCCGATGACCCGGTTGTTTGATCGCTTGGTAAGCCGAGATCCCCGCGATCAAAAAGCTCGCTGTGAGTGCCGATGCCAATAAGGTATGCGCCAATCGATAAGGCAAGGATGGGTTTAGAATCACTTCTTTCCAGCTCGTGACATGAACGATACCATCGATCACTTCATAACCACTCGGTGTGTGCATCCAGCTGTTGAGCACCAATATCCAAAAAGCCGACATACTGGTCCCGATAGCAACCAAAACGGTCGCTAAGGTGTGAAACCAATCCGGCACTCGACCGCGACCAAACAGCATCACCCCAAGAAAGGTCGCTTCCATAAAAAAGGCGGTCATCACTTCATAGCCAAGCAGAGGACCCGCAACATTGCCGACGCGCTCCATAAATCCTGGCCAATTGGTGCCAAACTGGAAGCTCATGGTAATGCCTGAAACCACACCAAGCGCGAAAGTCAGCGCAAAAATCTTGACCCAGAAGTAATACACATCAAGCCAAACTGGCGCCTGGCTGCGATTATATCGCCACTTAAAGAAAACCAGCATCCATGCTAATGCAATGGTGATGGTTGGAAAGAGTATATGGAAGCTAATATTGGTTGCGAATTGGATCCGCGACAACATGAGGGTATCTAACATCTTTTGTCCTCAAACATTCTTTTCGCTCGGATGAGCGCGTTGATGATGTAATTTAATTACGTTCAAAGGAGCGAATTAGATCAATCAAGCACACTGTAAAATTGATTTATATCAACTTTAGAAGAGAAAAGGACTAAGATAATCGTATCAAAATACAACGATATGTATCTAAAATTTAATAAATTACTGTATTTTGTAATAAAAATGGTAGGTTAAATACCAATTCGGTTTAACCTTAGAGAAGTATCGGCAAAAATGAAATTAAGTTACACACAATTAACATTTTTACCTATTTAAAAACAGAAAGTCACTGGTTTTTTAGAAGGGTTAAGCATTGTTCCGGCATCGGTTTAAGGCGTTTTTTATTCGATTTCGCCTTTTCTTTCGGTTTGTTCATGGAAACCTTGGGCTGTGAAGCTTGCGGTTTCGGCTTCCAACTCGCCAGTTCCGCACCGCAACCATCGCCTTTTGGCGGTTCTTTTTGAGGTAGGCAAGAGGGATTCCCTTTCGGGCATTTCAAGCGAACATGCATATGGTAGTGATGGCCCCACCAAGGGCGAACTTTCCGCAGCCAAGCACGTTCGATGCTCTGCTCGCTGTCACACAAGGTCTGTTTAATCACAGGGTGTACAAAGATTCGCGCTACCTGATCATCACTGGCTGCCATTTTTATCAGCTCAAAATGACGAGGATCCCAATGCGATTGAGTCAACTGGTAATGTTTGATATCCACCACACTTAACGGTGTAGGTTTGGCTAACTGCGATGCTGACAAAGGAGCATCGGCAAAGCGCAGCCATATATCGATATCCAAACCCGTTTGATGGCTAGAATGTCCACTCGAAAAACGACCGCCTTGTGGTAAGGATATGTCGCCAATTAAAATACCACTATTGAGATTTCGCTTTGACTGAGCAGCGAGAGTTTGAGCAAAATGAATGGTATTCGGGTGTCCGTAATAACGACCTCGGTCACGACGTAAAACCTGATAACCGGTCCCTTCGAGAGGAAGTGCTTTAGCCCCTGCTAGACAACCATTAGAGTAACTCCCTATGGATTCCGTTGGATGGGAGGATGGTGAACGCTTTGATTCCCATGGGGTTACTTCGGTCGCTTCGGTTGCCTCGATAGCATTAGCGAAACATGTCAGTGTGGCCAGTGACAGCCCAAGAAGCACTCCTTGCCATTTAACCATTTTCCCTCTCTTACATTCACCGTATTATAAAAATCATAGAATAATGCTAATCGTAGTAAATAACTGTTCA